>CALMTJ010000317.1 GCA_937872715.1 uncultured Methylobacteriaceae bacterium | reverse complement strand
TACCTGCTGCACGCGCTGTCCGGGGCGCTGCCGGCCGACGCGATCGTGGTCGAGGAGGCGCCCTCCCACCGGCCCGCCATGCAGCGGCACTTCCCGATGCGGGGCGCCGACAGCTTCTACACGATGTCCTCCGGCGGGCTCGGCTACAGCCTGCCGGCCTCCGTCGGGGTGGCGCTCGCCAGGCCCGGGCGGTGCATCGTCTGCCTGATCGGCGACGGCTCGGCCATGTACTCGATCCAGGCGCTGTGGACGGCCGTTCAGCACCGCCTGCCGATCACGCTCGTGGTTCTGAACAATTCCGGATACGGGGCCATGCGGGCCTTCAGCCGCATGGTGCAGGCCGGGCCACCGCCCGGGATCGACCTGCCGGGCCTCGACTTCGTCCAGCTCGCGGGCGGGATGGGCTGCGAGGCGGTCCGGATCGTGCGGCCGGACGAGATCGGGCCGGCGCTCGCCCGCTCCTTCGCGGCGCCCGGGCCGGTGCTGCTCGACGTCGCGGTCGATCCCGGCGTCCCGTTGCTCTACCACGCCGGGGGCGAGGGCCGCTGACCCGGTCGACCACGGCCGTGTTGCGGCCCGGGCCGCCGGTCCCATAATCACCTGCAAGGCGGCCGGAACGCCGCGATCGAGGGAGGATCACATGAAGAGACGTCTCGTCCTGGCCCTGGCGGCGAGCGCCGCCGCCCTCGCGGCGACCGGCGCCGCGACCGCGCAGGAGCTGCTCAAGATCGGGCTCATCCTGCCCATGACCGGTCCCTTCGCCTCCACCGGCAAGCAGATCGACGCGGCGGTGAAGCTCTACATGCAGCAGAACGGCGACGCGGTCGCGGGCCGCAAGGTGCAGGTCATCCTGAAGGACGATACCGGCGCGGCCGACACGACGAAGCGGCTCGCCCAGGAGCTCATCGTCAACGACAAGGTGTCCGTGCTGGCGGGTTTCGGCCTGACCCCGCTCGCGCTCGCGCCCGCTCCCCTCGCGACTCAGGCGAAGGTGCCGGAGATCGTGATGGCGGCCGCGACGGCGACCATCACGGAGGCTTCGCCCTACATCGTCCGGTCGAGCTTCACGCTGCCGCAGGCCACGGTGCCGATGGTCGAGTGGGCGACGAAGAACGGCCTGAAGAAGGTCGTGACGCTGGTCTCGGATTTCGGGCCGGGTCTCGACGCCGAGAAGGCGTTCTCCGAGGGCTTCACGAAGGCGGGCGGCACGGTGGAGAACCTGCGGGTGCCGCTCCGCAACCCGGATTTCTCACCGTTCCTGCAGCGGGCGGCGGACGCGAAGCCGGACGCCGTCTTCGTGTTCGTGCCGTCCGGCGTCGGCGCCCAGTTCATGAAGCAGTTCTCCGAGCGCGGCCTCGACAAGTCCGGCATCCGGCTGATCTCCACGGGCGACGTCGTCGACGACGACATCCTGAACGAGATGGGCGGCGTGGCGGCCGGCGTCGTCTCGACCCACCATTACTCGGCCGCCCATGACAGCCCGGAGAACAAGGCCTTCGTGGAGGCGTTCCGCAAGGCGAACGGCAACATGCGGCCGAATTTCATGGCGGTCGGCGGCTATGACGGCATGCATCTCGTCTATGAAGGGCTGAAGAAGACGAACGGCCAGGCCGGCGAAGCGCTGCTCAAGGCGATGTCCGGCATGAGCTGGACGAGCCCGCGCGGCCCGGTCTCGATCGACCCCGCCACCCGCGACATCGTCCAGAACATCTACGTCCGGAAGGTCGAGACGCGCGACGGCGAACTCTACAACGTGGAGTTCGCCACGATCCCGAACGTCAAGGACCCCGTCAAGGCCGCGAAGGGGAACTGAATCGATCCGACGACTCGTTGCGGGAGCTCAACCGTCCTCATGCTGAGGCGGCCGGCGAAGCCGGCCCTCGAAGCACGCCCCCGGACCGTGATCCGGGGGCACGCAGCACAGTCGTGCGTCCTTCGAGGCCGGGCTCCGCCCGGCACCTCAGGATGAGGAGGTTCAGCGTTCGGTCCGGCCGTCCTCAGCCCCCATCGTCACCACGATCTTTCCCTGGGCGCTTCGGCCGGCCAGACGCCGGAGCGCCTCGGCGCCCTCCGCCAGGGGGTAGCGCTCCGAGACGTGCGGCCTGATTCGGCCGGCCGCGTAGAGGTCGAGAAGCTCGCGGTTGTTCCGGGCAATCCCGGCCGGGTCCCGGGCCGCGAACCCGCCCCAGAACACGCCGACGATCTGGCAGGATTTCAGCAGGGTGAGATTCAGCGGCATCCGCGGGATGCCGGCCGGGAAGCCGACCACGAGGTAGCGGCCCTCCCAGGCGACCGCCCGCAGGGCCGGCTCGGCATAGTCCCCGCCGACCGGGTCGTAGATCACGTCGGCGCCGCCGCTGCCGCAGACCCGCTTGAAGGCGTCGGCCAGTTCCTTCGACTGCTCCTTCGAGAACGGGCCCGGCCCGTAGACCAGACCCTCGTCGGCGCCGTGCCGACGCGCCAGCGCCACCTTCTCGGCCGAGGATGCCGCCGCGACGACCCGGGCGCCCATGGCGCGACCGAGCTCGCCGGCCGAGAGGCCGACGCCGCCCGCGGCGCCGAGCACCAGGAGCGTGTCACCGGCCTTCAGGACGGCCCGGTCCTTCAGCGCGTGGTAGGACGTCCCGTAGGTGAGGATGAACGCCGCGGCCTCGTCGAACGGCATCGCGTCCGGCATCGGGAGGCACTTCTCGGCCGCCACCACGGCCTTCTCGGCCATCCCGCCGCTCAGGAGCGAGCCGATCACGCGGTCGCCGGGCTTGAACCCGCCGACCCCAGGCCCGACCGCCTCGACGGTGCCGGCGACCTCCGCGCCCGGCGCGAACGGGCGGGGCGGCTTGAACTGGTACTTGTCCTCGATGATCAGCGTATCGGGGAAGTTCGCCCCGCAGGCCTCGACCGCGACCAGCACCTCCCCCGGGCCGGGATCCGGGTCCGGGATCTCGCGGAGGACGAGGCTGTCCGGCCCGCCCGGCCTCTCGCTGAGGAGCGCGCGCATCTCCGCCTACCGCCTGCCGATGGTCGGCAGAGTGGGGGACGTGGTCCCGCCATAGACGTCGACGCGCCGGTTCGTCCCGAAGGTGTCGCGGCCCAGCCCGCCGCTGAGGCTCGAGCCGAGATCGCTCGCGGCATCCCCCGCGCTCTGGCAGCCGGCGAGCGCCGCGGAGGCGGCCAGGAGGGCCGCGGTGAGGATGATGCGCATGGAAGGTCGGCCTCGGCTTCGGCGACGTCTTAGACCGGTCGCGGCCGGCGATACAGCCTCCGTAGGTCTCCGTCCGGATTGCCGTCTGGATTAACCCTTTCCTGCCGGGCGAGTCCCAAATCGCCGCAATTCGCGTATCCTGCGCCTCGTCCGGGGTTAGCGAGATGTCGGCCGACACACCTGAGATACGCCGGGAGCTCGAACTGGCCTGGAGGGCCGTGAGCGATCGCCTGATCGGCTGCGGCTATTCGCGCTCCGCCGTGGTCGAGACGATGATGGACGTCGCCCTCGGAGACCTGGACGGCCTGAGCGGCCTCCAGGGCTCCACCCACTTCATCCTGAAAGCCCGCAGCCTCCGGCGGAAAGCCGCAGCCGAAAGCCTTCCCGGCCCTGGTCAACCCGCGCTGGACGGCGTCGGCCTGTAGCGTCCGGTCAGCCGAGGCCCATGAAGGATTCGCCGGCCACCGCGATATAGGCCATCGGGAATGCCGCCACGAAGCCGATCAGGACGCCTCGCCAGAAGGGCCAGCCCATCTCGCGTGCCTTCCGCACGAAATCAGCTTTCGACACCTCGAACCGCGTGCTCTCGCCAACGCTCGTCATCGCCGTTTCCATGATCAACCTCCTGATGAGGAGACCCTAGACCTGCCGTCTCGCAAGGCGAAGCGTTTCACGTCGGCAGGATGAAGGTCGGATACACGGAATGTCGAGAAGACGACCTTGATCGAGTTTTTCGTATTCGAGCGTGTTCCACGCGTGACCGGCCGCTCATGCCGCAAAACGAATCATTCCTCTTCGGGAAAGCCGCGGAGGAGGACGCGTCGGGCCGCCGCGAGCGCGCCGTCCAGGGCAAGCCCGACGGCGGAGATCGCGAGGAGCGGCACGAACATGTCGACCGTCTGGAAGGCGCGTCCCGACCGGACGAGCAGGTAGCCCAGCCCGTCCGTCGACGTGATCATCTCCGCCAGGAACACGACGATGCATGCGACTACGAGCGCGATGCGGCTGCCGGTGAGGATCGACGGCAGGGTCGCTGGGAGAACCACCTTCAGGATCGTCCCGGCCCGGGAGGTGCCGGCGGCCCGGGCGGACCAGAGGAGCTTCTGCTCGACCGCGCCGGCGCCGCCATAGGTGGCGAGGAGGATCGGGAAGAGCGCGTCCGCGGCCACCAGGATGATCTTCGGGGCGTCGTCGAACCCGAGCGACAGGATCAGCGCCGGGTAGAGCGCGATCTTCGGGATGGGGGCCAGCACCCGGATCACCGGACGGAGCGCCGCGTCCGCGATCCGGCTGGTCGCGCCCGCGAGGCCGAGCGCGAACACGATCGCGAGCGCGATCGCGAAACCTGCCGCGAGCCGGTAGAGGGTGGAGGCGAGGTGGCCGAGGAAGGCAGGGTCGCCGAGGCTCGCGACCGTCCGGGCGAGGACGGCGCCGGGCGAGGGCAGGAGCGCGGACGGCACCCAGCCGGCGGTGAGCAGGACCTGCCAGGCGAGGACGAGCCCGGCGATCGGAGCCAGCCCGACGAGGCCGTGGAGGGAGCCGGCGACCGCCCTCATGCAGGGGCGATCGCGGGCGAAGGGATCGGCTCGGCCCATCCGGTCAGGCCGGAGCGCAGCCGCTCGAAGAGGACGTCGAGAGCGATGCCGAGCGCGCTCACCACGAGGATCATGGCGTAGACCGTCTCGTACTGGGCCATGTCCAGCGCGTTGAACAGGATATTCCCGGCCCCCGTCTGCCGGGCGATCATCTCGCTCGTGATCATCGTGATGAGCGCCAGCACGATCCCGGTCCGGCAGCCGACGAGGATCTCCGGCAGGGCGGCCGGCAGCACGATCCGGGCGAGGCGCGCCGGGCCGGACATTCCCATCGCGGCCGCCGACCAGAGGAGCTTCTCCTCCACGGCCCGCGCCCCCTGGCGGGAATGGTAGATGATCGGCAGGCTGACGCCGAGGACGATCACCAGGATCTTCGCGGCGTCGCCCACGCCCAGCCAGAGCATGATCAGCGGCATCAGCGCCGCCTTGGGCACGGGATATCCGACCATCAGGAGCGGGTTGACGAGCGCGGAGACGAGGCGGCTCCGGCCCATGAGGAGCCCGAGCGGCACGGAGAACAGGAGCGCGAGGCCGAACCCGGCGCCCATCCTGCGAAGGGAGGCCGCGATCTCGCCCAGCGCCTCGCGGTCGCCGATGATGGCCGGCAGCTCCCGGAAGGTGGAGAGCGCGTCCGGCACGCCGCCGACCGCCAGGAAACGGGCCGCGATCTGCCAGGCGAGGAGAAGCGCGAGGCAGGCGAGGAAAGGCGGCAGGCCGGGCCGCAGGGCCGCTCCCGTGCGGGATGCGGCTCTGCTCACGATGCCAAATCCGGCGGATCCTCGATCATCCGCTCGAGGTCGATCACGTGGCGCTGGTAGCGCCGGTCCAGGAGGAGCTCGTCCCGGTGCCGCGGCCGCGGGAGGTCGATCGCGACAACCTCCTTGATGCGCCCGGGCTGCCGGCTCATCACCGCCACGCGGTCGGACAGGAACACGGCCTCATCCACCGCGTGGGTGACGAACAGCACCGTCTTGCGGTCCCGCTCCCACAATTCGAGGAGCTGATTCTGGAGCTTGATCCTCGTATGGGCGTCGAGCGCGCCGAACGGCTCGTCCATGAGCAGGATCTTCGGCCCGTAGGCGAGGGTCCGGGCGATCGCGACCCGCTGCTTCATCCCGCCCGAGAGCGCCTGCGGGTAGAACCTCTCGTAGCCCTTCAGGCCGACGCGCTCGATGAGCTCGCCCGCCCGCGCCTCCGCGTCGCGCCGCGACAACCCGCCTTCGCGCAGGCCGTAGGCGACGTTGCCCAGCACGGTCTTCCAGGGGAACAGCGCGAATTCCTGGAACACCGGACCGCGATCCGGCCCCGGCCCCGTCACCGGATCACCCGACACGGTCACCTTCCCGCCGGACGGCGCGACGAAACCGCCGACGATGTAGAGGAGCGTCGACTTCCCGCATCCCGACGGGCCGAGGATGGACACGAATTCGCCGGGCGCGACGTCGAGGTCGATCGTGTCGAGCGCGAGATGCGTGCCGCCGTCCCGGCGCTTGAACGTTTTGGTGACGCCCGCCATGCCGATCATCGGCGGCCCGGGATGCGGCACGGCGGGCGCGCCACGGCCCGCGAGCGGGGCGGAAAGGGCCTCGGACATGGCCCGGAGGTTAGCATGCGGAGGCGGGCGCCGGAGCAAATAGTTTGGGCGCGCACGGGTGCCGGCTGCCTCGAGGACGGCCGTCCCGCCCGGCCGTAGCCGCCGTGGCGGCTATGCGTCGCGGGGCACGTTGCGGTCCAGTTCCGCGAGCCAGGCGGCCGCGTTGCCGTCGGACGGCGCCCGCCAATCGCCGCGCGGAGACAGCGAGCCGCCGGCCGCGACCTTCGGGCCGTTCGGCAGGGCCGAGCGCTTGAACTGGGCGAAGGCGAAGAAGCGCCGCAGGAACACCTCGAGCCAGGCCCGGATTGCCGGCAGGTCGTAGGACCGGCGGCGGTCCTCCGGGAAGCCCGGCGGCCAGGCGCCCGCCTCGCGGTCGGACCAGGCCATCAGCGCCAGGAAGGCGATCTTGGACGGCCGGAAACCGTAGCGCAGCGTGTAGAAAAGGTTCAAATCCTGCAGCTCGTAGGGGCCGACGGCCGCCTCCGTGCTCTGGGGCGCCTCGCCGGCCGCGACCGGGACGAGCTCGGGCGAGATCTCGGTCGCAAGGATCGAGTCGAGCGTGCGTCCGGTCTCCCCGTCGACCTCGCGGGCCGTCATCACCCACCGGATGAGGTGCTGGATCAGCGTCTTCGGCACGCCCGCATTGACGTTGTAATGGGACATCTGGTCGCCGACGCCGTAGGTGCACCAGCCGAGCGCCAGCTCGGACAGGTCGCCCGTGCCGATCACGATGGCGCCGTGCCGGTTGGCGAGCCGGAACAGGAAGTCGGTCCTGAGCCCCGCCTGCACGTTCTCGAAGGTCACGTCGTAGACGGGCTCGCCCCGCCCGGCCGGATGGCCGAGATCGGCCAGCATCCGGGTCGCGGCCGGCCGGATGTCGAGCTCGTGCGACGTCACGCCGAGGGCGGCCATCAGCGTCAGCGCGTTGGCCTTCGTCTCGCCGGAGGTCGCGAAACCCGGCATCGTGTAGGCCAGGATGTCGGTGCGCGGCCAGCCGAGCCGGTCGAAAGCGCGGGCCGCCACGATGAGCGCGTGGGTCGAATCCAGCCCGCCCGAGACGCCGATCACCGCCCGGCGCGCGCCGATCGCCGACAGCCGCTGGGCGAGGCCCGCCACCTGGATGTTGTAGCCCTCGTAGCAATCCTGGGCGAGGCGCGCCGGATCGTCCGGCACGAACGGGAAACGGTCCACCGCCCGGGCGAAGCCGACATCGCCGCCCGGCGGGTCGAGCCGGAACGTGATCCGGCGATACCGTGATCCCGTGATCCCGTGATGGCGGGCGTTGTCGTCGAACGTGCCCATCCCGGCCCGCTCCTGCCGGAGGAGGTCGAGATCGACGTCGGCGACCGTGAGCCGGTCGCCGTCCGCGAAGCGCTCCCCCTCGGCCAGCGGGACGGCGTTCTCCCAGATGGAGGTCTGGCCGTCCCAGGACAGGTCGGTCGTGGACTCGCCGGCTCCCGCGGCCGCGTAGATGTAGGCGCAGAGATAGCGGGCGGAGGCGGCCTGGCCGTGGAGGTTGCGGCTCGCCGCGCGGCCGATCGTGATCGGCGAGCCCGACAGGTTGCCGATCACCGTCGCGCCTGCGAGCGCCGCCTCGGCGGCGGGCGGGATCGGGATCCACATGTCCTCGCAGATCTCGATGCCCAGCGTGAGGCCGGGAAGGTCCTCGGCCGGAAAGAGCAGATCTGTGCCGAACGGCGCCTCCATGTCGCCGACCCGGATCGTCTCGCCGCGAATTCCCGCGCCGGGAGCGAAATGGCGCGCCTCGTAGAACTCCCGGTAGGTCGGCAGGTAGCTCTTCGGCACGATTCCGAGCAGCCGCCCGCGATGGATGACGAGCGCCGTGTTGTAGGTGCGGGCGCCGAAACGGAGCGGGGCGCCGATCACGAGCACCGTCATGACGTCGGCGGAGCGCCGGACGATCTCCGCCGTCGCCTCCTCGGCCGCGTCGAGCAGCACGTCCTGCCCGAACAGGTCCTCGATCGAGTAGCCGGACAGGCAGAGCTCGGGGAAGACCGCGACCGCGACCGACCGCTCGTGGCATTCGGCCGCCAGCCGCAGGATCGCGGCCGCGTTGGCGGCCGGATCGGCCAGCGTGACGACGGGCACGCACGCCGCCACCCGGGCGAAGCCGTGCCGGTAGATGGACCGGAAGGACATTCCGCCGATCATATCACGCGGGAGCGCGGAACGGAGCCGGTCGAGGGATCATTCCCGGCAGCCAGGTTCTCACCGCATCGGCGGCGCCCGCGCATCTCGCAAGGTTTGATTTTCGTCACGACGAAAAATAGACGGCGATCACGTTCGATCCAGCCAAGCGAGATTGGACGGCCGAACATCGCGGCCTGCGATTCGAGGAAGCAACGTTCGTGTTCAGCGGTCCGAAGCTCGAGCAGGTCACGATCGCCGCGATTATGGCGAGACGCGCGTCCTGACCGTCGGCTTCCTGGCCGGCAGGATGGTCGTCGTCGGTTGGACACCGCGTGGCGCCGACCAGCACGTGTTCTCCATGAGGAAGGCGAACGCTCGTAAGCAAAGACGATATCGGTCGCGCATCCTCTGAGATCGTGTCCGATCTCGCCAAGGTCGACGGTCACGTGCTCACTCCGGCGGATTACGACGAGATCCCGGAGCTGACGGACGAGTGGTTCGAGACGGCGGATTTCAAGGTCGGCGACAGGCTGGTCCGACGCGGCCGTCCGAAGCTCGAACGGCCGAAGACGCAGGTCACCCTCCGTCTCGACGCCGACCTTCTGGATGCGCTGCGGGCCACGGGGTCCGGCTGGCAGACCCGCGTCAACGCGGCTTTGCGGGAATGGCTGGAGCGGCACTGACCTCGGCAGCGCTGCGCGGCTGCCGGCCAGGGCCATCGCTTGGAGGACCGCTGACCCGGCCCAGCGCTGCCTTCCACTCGCGGGAAGGTGGTCCCGAGCAGACGGCACCGGAGCGCCGGGGCCTGCGAGCCCCCACCCCCGCCCTCTTCCCGCACGGGAAAGGGGAGTTCCGGCCTATGTCAGCTTGAAGCGTCCACTCCGGCCCTGCGGCTCATCGATCGAGCGCGCGCCGGACGGCCCGGGGGTCAGTTCCGGTCGTCGGGCACGCCCGGGAGGGGCTGGACCTCGATCCCCTCCTCGATCAGCGCCTTGGTCTCGGCGCCGTTCGCTTCGCCGTAGATCGAGCGGTGCTCGATCTCACCGTAATGCATCTTGCGGGCCTGGTCGGCGAAGGACGTGCCGACGTAGTCCGAGTTCTTCACGACGTGCTCGCGCACCGCCTTCAGCATCGCGCGGACGGCCTGTTCCCGCTCGGAGAGCAGCGCGAGCGACCGGGGAGGAGCAGGCGTTTCCGGGACCTGGGCCTCGGCCGTGACGGCGGTCTCGACCGGTTTCACCGGAGCCTCGTCCCGGGCGCGTTTCGCGGCACGGCCGAGGGCCGGCGCCATGAGCTGCTTCTCGACGGCGGTCGACCCGCAGACCGGGCACTCGACGAGGCCGCGGGCGCGCTGGGCGTCAAAGGACGCACCGGAGGGGAACCAGGATTCGAAATCGTGGCCCGAATCGCAGGCCAGGGCGTAGCGGATCATCTCTCGTCCAGGGCGACGAACCAGGATCGCAGATAGGCGGTGTCCGGTCCGTTACGAGCCCGTCACTCCGCGGCGGCGAGCCGCTGTACGGCCCCTTGCACGTCGATCGTGAAGGGCCGCCCGTGCCGGAGGGCCGGGATGCGGCTGCGCGCCTCGGCGACGAGCCCCGTATCGATCGTCGCCATCACCATCCCGGGCTCGTCCGAGCTGTCCGCCAGCACGCGGCCCCACGGGTCCACGATGATCGAATGGCCGAAGGTCTCGCGGCCGTCTTCGTGGGTGCCGCCCTGCGCGGCCGAGATCATGAAGGAGCCGGTCTCGATCGCGCGCGCCCGATGAAGCACGTGCCAATGCGCCTCGCCGGTCTGTCGGGTGAAGCAGGCGGGCGCGGACAGGAAGGCGGCGCCGGCATCCGCGAGGGCGCGGTAGAGGGCCGGGAAACGGACGTCGTAGCAGATGGTGATCCCGAGCATCCCCCAGGGAAGCTCGGCCAGCACCGCCTTGTCGCCGCCGGTATAGGTGGCCGATTCGCGCCAGGATTCCCCGTTCGGCAGGTCGACATCGAACAGGTGGAGCTTGTCGTAGCGGGCGATCACGGCGCCGTCGCGGTCGATCACGAAGGCCCGGTTGGCGACCTTGTCGCCGTTCCGCACCGCGAGGGAGCCGACATGCACGACCGTCCCGGTCTCGCGCGCGACGTCGCGGAGGCCGGCGAGCGTCGGGTCACTCTCCTCCGGCCTCACATTCTCGAACAGGGAGGCGCGGCTCCGCTCGACGAGCGACGTCATCTCCGGCGTCTGGACGAAGGAGGCGCCGCGTCCGGCCGCCTCCCGGATCATCGCCACGGCGGCGTCGCGGTTCGCGAGCGGGTCGCGGCCGGACCGCATGGTGACGCAGGCGGCGACGAAGGATGGTGCGGGCATGGCGGGTCTCCGGGTCAGGCGGCCAGCAGCGCGTCGAGCTCGCCCCGCCTGTCGAGCGCGTAAAGGTCGTCGCAGCCGCCGACATGCCGGTCGCCGATGAAGATCTGTGGCACGGTGGAGCTGCCGCCCGAGCGGCTCAGCATCTCCTGCCGCTTCTCCGTCCGGCCGGAGATCTCGATCTCCTCGAACGGGGCGTTGTTGTTGGAGAGGAGCTCCTTGGCGGCCGAGCAATAGGGGCACCAGGAGTTGGTGTAGATCGTGTTGGGGGTCATGATCCGGGACCTTTCCGATCCGGCAATCTAGCAAAACCGGCCCGGTTCCGCCACGCCGTCACGCCTCCGCCACCACGGTCGCGAAGGTGAGCACGTCCACGGCCGCCGCCCCGCCCCGGAGCAGGGCGCGGGACGCGGCGTTGGCGGTCGCGCCGGTGGGCAGCACGTCGTCCACGAGGAGGATCCGTCGATCGTCAATCGAAAACGGAATCTCGGTGCGGCGGACGACCGGCTGCGGCCCGACCGCATTCCTCATCAGATCGTCGCGATAGAGCGTGATGTCCAGCGATCCGGTGGGCACTTGAT
>CALMTJ010000316.1 GCA_937872715.1 uncultured Methylobacteriaceae bacterium | reverse complement strand
TCGCTCGCGGCAGCGTCCTTCGTGGATGGCCGGGCCAAGCCCGGCCAAGACGGACAGACAGATATTCCAGGAGGTTCGTCGGAAGCTCCTAGCCCTCCATCCCCTCCAGCTCGGCGATCATCCCCTCGATCATGGACAGGCCGATCTGCCAGAAGTCCGGGTCGCCGGCATCGAGGCCGAACGGGGCGAGGAGGGCGGAATAGGGCTTCGTGCCGCCGGCCGACAGGAGGGCGAAGTAGCGGTCGACGAAGCCCGGATCGGCCTGCCGATAGACGCCGTAGAGCGAGTTCACGAGGCAGTCGCCGAACGCGTAGGCGTAAACGTAGAAGGGCGAGTGGATGAAGTGCGGCACGTAGGTCCAGAAAGTCTCGTAGCCGGGCCCGAGCCGGATGGACGGGCCGAGGCTCTCGGCCTGGACGGACATCCACAGCTCGCAAAGCGCCTCGGCCGTGAGCTCACCGCTCCGGCGCTCCGTATGGACCTTCCGCTCGAAGGAATAGAAGGCGATCTGCCGGACCACCGTGTTCAGCATGTCCTCGACCTTGGCGGCCAGCAGGGCGCGCCGCTCGGCCGCGCCCGGCATCCCGTCGAGGAGGCGCCGGAAGGTCAGCATTTCGCCGAACACGCTCGCGGTCTCGGCGAGGGTGAGCGGCGTCGGCGCCATGAGCGCGCCGTTCGGCGCCGCGAGCACCTGGTGGACGCCGTGGCCGAGCTCGTGGGCGAGCGTCATCACGTCACGGGGCTTGCCCTGGTAGTTCATCAGCACGAACGGGTGGGCCGACGGCACCGTCGGATGCGAGAACGCGCCCGGCGCCTTGCCGGGCCGCACGGGCGCGTCGATCCAGCTTTCGTCGAAGAAGCGCCGGGCGATGTCCGCCATGGCGGGCGAGAAGCCCCGGTAGGCGTCCAGGACCGTGTCTCGGGCCTCCGTCCAGGGAATGTTCCGCTGCGGGACGCGCGGCAGGGGGGCGTTGCGGTCCCAGAAGTCCAGCGCCTCCTGGCCGAACCACTTCGCCTTCAGGCGGTAATAGCGGTGCGACAGGCGCGGATAGGCGGTCGTGACGGCCTCAACCAGCGCGTCCACGACCGGGCGCTCCACCCGGTTCGCGAGGTGGCGCGAATCGGCCACGTCCGCGAAGCCGCGCCAGCGGTCGGAGATCTCCTTGTCCTTGGCGAGGGTGTTGGTGACGAGCGTGAAGGTGCGGAGGTTCGCCCGGAACACGTCCGCGAGCGCGTGCGCCGCATCCCGCCGGACCGTCCCGTCCCGGTCCTGCAGCTTGTTCAGAGTCGGTTCGAGCGACAGGAGCTCGCCCCGCACGTCGAACCGAAGCGACGCCAGCGTCTCGTCGAACAGCCGGTTCCAGGCGCCGCGGCCGCTGACGGATTTCTCGTGGAACAGCTGCTCGACCCGGTCCTCCAGCTGGTAGGGCTTGTCGCGGCGGACATCCGCGATCCAGGGCCGGTAGCGGGATAGCGGCTCCGTCTCCAGCGCCGCGTCCAGCACGGCATCGTCCACCCTGTTAAGCTCTAGGGTGAAGCACCGGAGGTCTCTGGAGGCGGCCGTCAGCCGCTCCTGCGTGTCGCCGTAGAACTTGGCCCGGACGGGATCGGTCGTGTTTCCGGAATAAACGAGCCCCGCATAGGACATCAGCCGGCCGAGCAGGTCCTCCAGCGCCTCGTATTCCTCGACGGCCGGGCCGAGAGCTCCGCCCCCGGCGCGGGCGAGCTCGTCCAGCCGGCCGCGATGGCGCTCGGCGAAGCTCCGGCATTCGGTCTCGGCCCGGGCGAGATCGGCCTTCACGGCATCGCTCCCCATCCCCGGATAGAGGCCGGACAGGTCCCATTCCGGCAGGATCCCGAGATCGTCGGCATCCGCGGGCGCGGAGATGGCGGAGGCCGAAGCGGGCGGGACGGAGACGAGGGCGTGGCGGGACATCGGGCGCTCTGGGGTGGCGCGCGAGACATAGGTCGCGCCCCACGGCGGCGCCAGCGTGCCGGATCCGACATGACCGGGAAAGAACGGGGAAACGTGCCGCCGGGTTAAGCCGCGCTTTACCCTTCGGGCAGACCATCGCGGGGAGCCGAGCCGCACCCCTCCGCATGTCCCAAACGATCCTGATCGTCGACGACGATCCCGTCCAGCGTCGCCTGTTGGAAGCGTCCGTCCGGCGCCTGGGCTACGGGGCCGTGGTGGCGGAGGACGGGAACGCGGCGCTCGACGCCATGCGAGGCGGCGGGCCGGTCGACCTCGTCATCCTCGACCTCGTCATGCCGGGGCTCGACGGGTTCGGCGTCCTCGGGGCGATGCGCGAATCGCGGATCGATATACCGGCCGTGGTTCAGACCGCGACCGGATCGATCGAGACGGTGGTGACCGCCATGCGGGCCGGCGCCGTGGATTTCGTCGTGAAGCCGGTCGGCGCGGAGCGTCTCGCCGTCTCCATCAAGAACGCGCTCCGCCTCAACTCGCTGGAGGACGAGGTCCGGCGGATGAAGCGGCGCGCCTCCGGCACGCTCGGCTTCCGCGACCTCGCCACCCGCTCGCCGGACATGGAGCGGGTGCTGCGGCTGGCCGAACGGGCGGCGAAATCCGCCATCCCGGTCCTGATCGAGGGCGAATCGGGCGTCGGCAAGGAGGTGCTGGCCCGCGCGATCCAGGGAACGGGCGAGCGGCGCGGAAAGGCCTTCGTCACGGTGAATTGCGGAGCGATCCCGGACAACCTCGTGGAATCCACCCTGTTCGGCCACGAGAAGGGTGCCTTCACGGGCGCCACCGAGCGCCATCAGGGCAAGTTCGTCGAGGCATCCGGAGGCACGCTGTTCCTGGACGAGATTGGCGAGTTGCCGCCTTCCGCCCAAGTGAAGCTGCTCCGGGCGATCCAGGAGGGCGAGGTCGATCCCGTCGGCGGCAAGCGCTCCGTCCGGGTCGACATCCGGCTGATCTCGGCCACGAACCGCTCCCTCCTCGACCTCGTGAAGGACGGCCGCTTCCGCGAGGACCTGTATTACCGCCTGAACGTGTTCCCGATGACGATCCCGCCCCTCCGCAACCGGCGGGAGGATGTGGGCGACCTCGCGCGCGCCTTCCTGGCCCGGTTCGCGGCCGAGGAGGGCAAGCGCGTCCGGGGGCTCAGCGCCGAGGCGATGGCGCTCGTCACCCGCTACGATTGGCCGGGCAACGTCCGCCAGCTCGAGAATGCGATGTTCCGGGCGGTGGTCCTGGCCGATGGCGACGAGCTCACCCTGGCCGAGTTCCCGCAGATCGCCGGGCAGGTGGACGGGTTCGACATCCGCATCCCGCCCCTTCCTGCCCGCGAGGCGGCGGCGCCCGTCGGTGAGCGCGAGCTGGTCCGCGTGGAGGTGCGCGACCCCCATTCGACCTCGCTCGTCAACCCGGCCGGAGACGTGAAGCGGCTGTCGGACATCGAGGCGGAGACAATCCGGTTCGCGCTCGAACATTACCGCGGCCGGATGTCGGAAGTGTCGCGCCGGCTCGGGATCGGGCGCTCCACCCTCTACCGGAAGCTGAAGGAGCTCGGGCTGGACGGGTTCGGCGAAGAAGCCGCCTGAGGTGTGGCTCCGGTGCGCTAGCGGACCGGCCGCCGTGGCCGGACAAGGCAGGATGCCGGCACGGGGCCGGAGGGTGTTCGCGATGCGTACCGGACGTTGTGTGGGCGTGCTGGGGCTCTGCCTCGCCATGATGTCGAGCCCCGCCGCCGCGAACGACGAGGATCGGCTCCCGGATGGGGCGGAGTTCTCGGCCATCCTGCTCCCCGAGCCGCCGGCGGTGCCGGCGACCCTTGCGGTCGAGATCGCGC
Source organism: uncultured Methylobacteriaceae bacterium (assembly GCA_937872715.1). Classification (GTDB taxonomy): domain Bacteria; phylum Pseudomonadota; class Alphaproteobacteria; order Rhizobiales; family Beijerinckiaceae; genus Enterovirga. The sequence goes on along the minus strand of CALMTJ010000316.1, from coordinate 3,648 downwards.
CCGAGCCCGTCAGCACCGGGAGCGTCGCGGCCATCGCCCTTCCGGAACTGCCGCCCGCCCCCGTCCTGGTCACCGTCGCGGATGCCGTGTCCGGCGCCATCGAGATCCGGCTGGCCGATCCCGCCTTTCCCTGGCCGAAGCGGCTGCCGAAGAAGGATCGCGAGGCCGTGGCGGCCTGGTACGGTGCCCGGGCTCGCACTCCCGCCTGGGTCGCGGCGGACGGCTGGAACCTCGCGGCCCGCTCCTTGGGCGACCGGCTGCGCCGCGCGGACGAGGACGCGCTCGACCCCGCCGAGTACCGGATCCCGGCGCTCGGCCACGGCCCGGTTCCGCTCTCGCCGGCGGACCTCGCGGAGGCGGAGATCAAGCTCTCGGCCTTGTCCGTGCTCTACGGCCGGGACGCTCGCGGCGGCCGGATCGATCCCGCCCGCCTATCCTCGCTGATCACGCCGAAGCTCGACCTGCCGGGCGCCGAGGCGGTCCTGGCGAGCGTCGCCGGCACGGCCGATCCGGGCGCGGCCCTGGCCCGGTTCAACCCGGTCCAGCCGGGCTATCTCCGGCTGAGGGCCAAGCTCGCGGAGATCCGGGCCAACAGGCCGGCCAGCCTCGCGCCGATGGCGGCCCGGCACCGCGACATCACCACGCAATCGATCGCGGCGCTCGACGAGATGCCGGCTCCCGGACCCGCCGGGGCCTTCGGCAACCCGAGGCTCGAAGGCGATCTCGTCGCCAACATGGAGCGCTGGCGCTGGCTCCCGGCCGATATGGGCGGCCGCTACATCTTCGTGAACCTGCCCGAGTTCCGGCTGCGGCTCCTCGAGGGAGGCCAGGTGGTGCACGAGGCGCGCGTGATCACCGGACGGACGGAGACCCCAACGCCCATCCTGTCCGGGATCATGGACCACGCCGTCGTGAACCCGTCCTGGTACGTGCCGCCCTCCATCCTGAAGAAGGAGTTCCTCCCGAGGATGGCGGAAGACCCCGGCTATGCCGAGCGGCAGGGCTACGAGGTCGTCCGTCGCGGCCGTTCCCTGTCGATCCGCCAGCCGCCGGGCGAGCGCAACGCGCTCGGCTTCATCAAGTTCATGTTTCCGAACCAGCATGCCGTGTACCTGCACGACACTCCCAACCGGCGGCTGTTCTCGGGGGCGCGCCGCGCGCTGAGCCACGGCTGCGTGCGGGTCGACCAGCCCTTCGCGCTGGCCGACTTCGTGCTCGGCGCCGCCTGGAGCGAGACGCGCCTGAAGAAGCTGATCGGCAAGGGCGAGCGGACGATCCACCTGCCGGAGAAGCTGCCCGTCCACCTCGCCTATTTCACGCTGACCGTGGACGCGACCGGCAGGGTCGAGGGTTTCGAGGACATCTACGGCTATAACCGGAAGGTCAGGGCGGCCCTCGGCCTCGACGCCTGACCGGAACGGGAAGGGCCGCCCCGAAGGGCGGCCCCCGTCCCGTGGGCGAGGCTCCGGCCGGCGCTCCCCGGGGGGTGGGAGCGAGCGGCCGCGGCTACCGCCGAGACATAGGTTCAGTATGGCGGGGTTTGAGGCCCGCGCCGGGCTGCTCTGCGGCCGAAAGATGGTCGCCTGCCACGAAATCGTGAGCTCCCCGCCCTGGCCGGGCGAACCATCCCGTACGGAGCCGCGTTGCCGCCCCGAAACGGGACAAGGCCATGGCGGAACACGACATCCCCGGCGATCACGATCCCGACGGCAAGGCGCTCTCGGCGGATGTCCGGGAGCATCTCGGCCGCCGGCTGCGGGCCGAGCTCAGGGTCTCGGAGGAGCGACCGGCCTATCTCGGCGAGGAAACCATCCCGCCTCGTCTCGCGGGCTTGGTGCGCCGGATCGAGGAGCGCGAGGAGCTACCGGCCAAGGCCGGCCTGGAGGCGATCCGGCACGAATTCGGCATGCCGGACGAGGAGGCCTGATCAGCGCTGGCATTCCGTGCAGCGGAAGGTCGAGCGGCCGGACTGGACGATGCGGGTGACGACGCCCCGGCAGCCGGGCGTCACGCAGCCCTCGCCCTCACGGTCATAGACGCGGAAGCGCTCCTGGAACGCACCCGGGCTGCCGTCGACCTGCTTGTGGTCGCGCAGCGTCGATCCGCCGACCGCCACCGCCTCCTCCAGGACGTCCCGGATGGCCTGGGCGAGAGCGTGGGCCTTCGCCCTCGGACGTCCCGCCGGGGTGGCGAGCGAGCCCGCCTCCGCCTCCGGCGACAGCCGGGCCCGGAACAGCGCCTCGCAGACGTAGATGTTGCCGAGCCCCGCCACGAGCCGCTGATCGAGCAGCGCCGCCTTGAGCGGCGCCTTCCGGCCCCGGAACAGCCGTGCCAAGGCGTCGCCCGACAGGCCCGGACCAAGCGGCTCGATTCCCATCGTGGCGAAAGGCGCCGTCCTCTCCGCCTCGCCGGCCGGCAGCAGCATCATGAAGCCGAAGCGGCGGGTGTCGTTGAACACGATCCGGGTGCCGTCCGAGAGCCCGAAGACGACGTGGTCGTGCGCCGGAGCGGCCGGGGCATCGTAGTAGAAGGAGCCGGGCTCCTCCGCCTCCTGTCCCGCCTCGACCCGGAACCGGCCCGTCATGCCGAGATGCATGGCCAGCACCTCGCCCGTGGAGAGGTCGGCCAGAAGATACTTGGCCCGTCGCCGCAGGTCGGTCACGATCGCGCCTTCGATCCGGGCGGCAAAGCCCGGAGGGAACGGGAAGCGCAAGTCCGGCCGCCGGAGCTCCACCCGGACGATCCGCCGCCCGACCAGCACGGGCGCGAGCCCCCTGCGGACCGTCTCGACTTCGGGTAGTTCGGGCAAGGGTGCGGCGCGTTCACGTTTGGAAACCGGTCACATAGCGGTCGTAGCCGGCTTTCGCTATGCGTGCTGGCGACATCACCGAGCTCCGTCGACCCTTGGACGAGAACCGACCTTCCACCACCCATTTCGGCTTCGACACGGTCCCGCTCGACGAGAAGCAGGGGCGCGTGGATGAGGTGTTCCGGTCGGTGGCGCGCCGCTACGACGTGATGAACGACCTCATGTCGGCCGGGCTTCACCGTTACTGGAAGTCGGTGCTGGTCGCGAGTCTGCGGCCGTCGCGCACGCGGCGCTTCGACCATCTCGACGTCGCCGGTGGAACCGGAGACGTGGCGTTCCGGGTCGCGGACGTCGGCGGCGCGGCGACGCGGGTCACGGTCGCGGACATCAACGCCGACATGCTGGCGGTCGGCCGCGAGCGGGCCGCGAAGCGGAAGCTCGGCCGGATCGAGTTCCGGGAGGCGGACGCCCAGGCGCTGCCCTTCGCCGATGCCTCGTTCGACGGCTACACGATCGCCTTCGGCATCCGCAACGTCCCCCGGATCGAGCTGGCGCTCGCGGAGGCGCACCGGGTGCTGCGTCCCGGCGGGCGCTTCCTTTGCCTCGAATTCTCCCGGGTGGACGTGCCGGGCCTCGACCGGATCTACGAGGCCTATTCCTTCGCCGTCATCCCGCGGATCGGCGAGATCGTCGCCCGGGACCGGGCCTCCTACCAGTACCTGGTCGAGTCCATCCGGCGCTTCCCGCCGCCCGGCGCCTTCGCCCGGACCGTCGAGGCCGCGGGTTTCCGGCGCGTGACGCATCGGCCGCTCTCCGGCGGGATCGTGGCGATCCATTCG
>CALMTJ010000315.1 GCA_937872715.1 uncultured Methylobacteriaceae bacterium | reverse complement strand
CCCTCCGCCCCGCCCCGCTCCGCCGGGTCGGACCTCCTCCAGGAGGCGGCGCCGCCGCGGCGAGCCGAGCTCCCCCCGGCGGAGCCGGCCCGCAGGGATCCCGAACCGTCGCAGAATGTCGCGAGCCTGCCGCCGCCGTCGAACCCGGCCCCGGTCGCGCCGGACCCGGCGCCGGCCGCCCCGCGCGGGCCGGTCGGCATCGCGCAGATCTCCGACTACCTGCGCGATTATAATGGGGGCGATTGCTTCTACGTGTCACCGGTCACGATCGCGACGCGGGAAGCCAAGATCGAGGCGTTCGGCGCCACCCCGGCGCCGTTCATGACGTTCGATTCCTCCTTCCAGAGCACGCTCGGATTCGAGCCGGAGATCGACCTGCGCCAAGTCACGGCCGCGCAATGCCCCGTGGTGGACTTCCTCGCCCGCAAGGGTCTCCAGCGCACGCAGCGGGCGCCTCGCCTGACGCTGAAATCGGACCGCGTCCGCAGCGGCCAGGAGCTGTCCGGCACGATCGAGGCGCGGCCTGATTCAAATATCGAGATCTTCCTCGTCGCCGATGACGGGCTCGTGCACAACCTCGGCGCCTACGGCAAGAGGAGCGGCGACACCACGACCTTCAGCCTCCGGGTGGAGGCGAGCGCGACCGGGGATTCGAAGCCCCAGATGGTGGTCGCCGTCGCGACCTCCCGGCCGATCCCGGCCCTCAAGATCACGCAGCCGTCGAACGCGGAGCGCTTCTTCCGCCAGACGCTGGAGGACGCGTCGCGCGCGAACCAGCTGCTCGGCATCTCGGTCAGGTATTTCAAGCTCGGCGGCTGAGAGGCTGTTTGGAAACTACCCTCCTCCTCTTCCTGAGGTGCCGATCGGAGATCGGCCTCGAAGGACGCACAACGGTTGTGCGTGCCCCCGGATCAAAGTCCGGGGGCGTGCTGCGAGGGCCGCCTGCGGCGGCCACCTTAGCATGAGGAAGGAGTTTTCAAACGGGCTCTGAGGCCGGTCAGGCTGCGGCCTGCCGCCGGCCGGTGACCCCGGCCAGGCGCTCCAGGGCGGCGTCGAGCGTCTCGTCCCGCTTGGCGAAGCAGAAGCGCACGAGGCTCCGGACCGGCCGGGCGGCGTAGAAGGCGCTGACCGGGATGGCGGCGACCCCGTGCCGCTCGACCAGCTCGCGGCAGAACTCGACGTCGTCCTCCGCCCCGAGCGGGGAGATGTCCACGTTCAGGAAGTAGGTTCCGGTCGACGGGAGCGGCGCGATGCCGATCGTGCGGAGCCCCGCCGCGAAACGGTCCCGGCTCGCCGCGAGATCCGTCCGCAGCCCCTCGAAATAGCCGTCCTCCTTGCCGAGGCCGTAGGCCACGGCGGCCTGCAGGTTCGGCGGCGTCGTGAAGGTGAGGAACTGGTGGGCCTTGGCCAGCACCTTCATGATGCGTGGGGCCGCGCAGACGAAGCCGACCTTCCAGCCCGTGAGGTTGAAGATCTTGCCGGCGGAGCCGATCTTGATCGTCCGCTCGCGCATCCCGGGCAGCCCGATGAGCGGCCGGTGGCGGTGCCCGTCGAAGACGACGTGCTCCCACACCTCGTCGCAGATCGCGACCGCGTCGAACCGGGTGCAGAACTCGGCCAGCAGCGCGAGGTCCGCGTCCGGGAAGACCGTCGCGGACGGGTTCAGGGGGTTGTTGAACAGGACCGCCCTGGTCCGGGGCGAGGAGGCCGCCGCGAGCGCCGCCTCCGTCAGCCCGAAGGCTGGCGGCTCCAGCGTGACGAACCGCGGCACGCCGCCCGCGCGCCGCACGAGCGGCAGGTAGGCGTCGTACATGGGCTCGAACAGCACCACCTCGTCGCCGGGCTCGATCAGCGCGAGGAGCGCGCCGGCGATCGCCTCCGTGGCGCCCGACGTCACCATCACCTCCGCATCGGGGTCGAAGGAGACGTCCTGCCAATGCCGGTAATGGACGGCGACCGCCTGCCTGAGCTCGGGCAGGCCCATCATGGGCGGGTACTGGTTCCAGCCGTCCATGACGGCCTCCGCCGCCACCCGGCGCACATCCGCCGGGCCGGGATCGTCCGGGAAGCCCTGGCCGAGATTCACCGCGCCCGTCTCGCGGGCGAGGCGGGACATGGTCTCGAACACCGTGGTGGGCAGGTCGGCGAAGATCGGGTTCAAGGCGCGCGGTCCCCGTGGGCTGGCCGCTCTAGCAGAGAACC
>CALMTJ010000314.1 GCA_937872715.1 uncultured Methylobacteriaceae bacterium | reverse complement strand
GTCTACGCACTCGTGGCGCTCGGCTTCGTCCTGATCTTCCGGGCCACCAACGTCGTGAACTTCGCCCAGGGCGAGTTCTCCATGGTGGCGGCCTTCCTGATGGTCGTCTTCGCGGTGAAGCTAGACCTGCCCTATTGGCTGGCCTTCGGGATCGCGCTCGTCGGGATGGCGCTGCTCGGGGCCCTCTTCAACCTCGCGGTCTACTACCCGCTCCGGCACCGCACCTACCTGCCGGTGATCATCTCGACCATCGGAGCCTCCATCCTGCTGGCCAACACCACGCTCGCGCTGCACGGGCCGGAGCCTGAGGTGCTGCCGGGCTGGTTCGACACGCCGGGATTCCTCCTCGGGCCGGTCTACCTCGACACGCAATACCTGCTCATCATCGCCGTGACGGCGCTGCTGGTCGCACTCCAGTACTGGTTCTTCGAGCATACGCTCCTCGGCAAGAAGCTGCAGGCGACCTCGCAGGACAAGGAGATGGCGGCGCTGCTCGGCATCCCGGTCGCCGCCATGATCACCGTGACCTTCGTCTACTCGGCCGTCATCGGCGGGATCGCCGGCATCCTGGTCGCGCCCGTGCTGTTCGTGTCCATCCACATGGGCGCCACCATCGCGCTGAAGGCCTTCGCGGCCACCATCATCGGCGGCTTCGGCGACGTGACGGGCGCCATCATCGGCGGCCTCGCGCTCGGCGTCATCGAGACCTTCGGGGCCGCCTACGTGTCCGTGCCCTACAAGGACGGCTTCGCCTTCCTGGTGCTGATCCTGTTCCTGGTCTTCCGGCCGCAGGGCATCTTCGGCGAACGCGTGGCCGAGAAGGCATGAGCGCCTCCCCGGCCGCAGCCGCCTCGCCCGTCCGGCCGCAGCTCCGCCGGGGAGTCGCGGCCTATGCCGGGGTCGTGGCCATCGCCATCGCCCTCGCGGTCGCGGCGCCGAAGACCGGCTACATCCTCAACATCTCCCTCCAGGCGACCACCTACGCGATCGCGGTGCTGGGCCTCACGGTGGTGCTGGGACTGTGCGGGCAGATCAACCTCGCCCAGGCGGCCTTCTTCGGGCTCGGCGCCTACGCGGTCGGGATCGGCCAGACCGAATGGGGGCTGAACTTCTGGGTCTGCGTCGCGGGCGGGACCGGCGCCGCGGCCCTGTTCGGCGCCCTGCTCGGGGCCTCGACGCTCAGGCTCGGCGGGCATTACCTCGCCATGGTGACGATCTCCTTCCAGCAGAGCGTGACGCGCGTCCTCATCACCTGGCCCCCGGGCCCCAAGGGGCCGGACGGCGGCCGGGCCATCCCGCGGCCGGCGCTGTTCACGGACGGCTCGGCCTAGCTTGGGCTCTGCATCGCGGTGCTGGCGGCGGCCGGCTACGGCGAGTGGCGGCTCCGCGACACGCCGCTCGGCCGCGCCATGCGGGCCGTGCGGGACAACGAGCTCGCGGCGGGCGTCGCCGGCATCGACGTGTACCGGACCAAGGTCGTGGCCTTCGCGCTGTCCTCCCTCCTCGGCGGCCTCGGAGGCGCGCTGTTCGCGGGCGGCTTCGCCTATGTCAGCCCCGACCAGTTCTCCTTCGCCGAATCGGTCGTGTTCCTCACCATGGTGCTGCTCGGCGGGGTGTCGTCGCCGGTCGGCGCCGCGATCGGGACCGGGCTCCTGATCGTCCTGCCCGAATGGTTGCGCTTCCTGAAGAGCGTCCCGGGCCTCTACCTCGCCATCTACGGCGCGGCCGTGATCGGCATCATCCTGTTCATGCCGGACGGCATCTGGGGCTTCATCCGGGGCCGGCTCGACCGCTTCAAGCGGACCGCCGCACGGCCCGCTTCGGCCGGGACGCTCGCCCTGTCCGGCGGCGGCTCGGGCGCCGCGACCGTGCTCGAGCTCCGGCGGCTCTCCAAGCATTTCGGCGGGCTGAAGGCCGTGGACGCGATCGACCTCGCGGTGCGGCGGGGCGGCGTCCACGCGCTGATCGGGCCGAACGGCTCCGGCAAGACGACGACGCTCAACGTCCTGTCCGGCCTCTACCGGGCGACGGGCGGCTCCATCCTCCTGAACGGCCGCGACGTGACGGAGCTCCCGCCCCATATCCGCACGCGGGCGGGTCTCGGCCGCACGTTCCAGAACATCCGGCTGTGGCGCTCCATGACGGCGCTGGAGAACGTGACGGTCGGGGCCGAGCGGCCCGGCAGCCCGATCGCCCGCGACGGGGACGCGGTTCTCGCCCGCGCCCGGGCGGCGCTCGCCTTCGTGGGGCTCGAAGCGCGCGCGGACGAGGTCGTGGCGGGCTTCTCCTACGGGCACCAGCGGGCGATCGAGATCGCCCGCGCGCTCGCCTCCGACCCCGTGCTGCTTCTCCTCGACGAGCCCGGCGCCGGCCTCAACTCGTCGGAAAAGGTGGAGCTGCGCGACCTTCTCCGACGCATCTCCGCCCGTGGCCTGACCATCCTGATCATCGACCACGACATGACGCTCGTGACGGAGGTGGCCGAGCACATCACCGTCCTGAATTTCGGCCGCCGCATCGCGGACGGCGTGGCGGCGGACGTGCTGAGCCACCCTGATGTGATCGCGGCCTATCTCGGAACGGCGCCCGATGCCGCTGCTTGAGCTCCGCGACCTTTCCGTCCTGTATGGCGGGATCGAGGCCGTCCGGGGCGTCTCGCTCGCGGTCGAGCCGGGCGAGGTCGTGACGCTGCTGGGCTCGAACGGCGCGGGCAAGTCCACCACGCTGCGGGCGGTCTCGGGACTCGTGAAGCCCGCCTCGGGCGAGATCCTGTTCGACGGGCGATCGATCGCCGGCCTCAAGGCCGAGGAGATCGTTCGGCGCGGGATCGCGCACGTGCCGGAAGGGCGGCGCGTTTTTCCGGGCCTCTCCGTGCGGGAGAACATCATGCTCGGCGCGTCCAGCCGTCCCGGCATGTCGGCGCGCGAGATCGCCCGGGAGGCGGACGACATGTTCGACCTCTTCCCGGACATCCGCCGCTTCTCGGGCGCGCTCGGCTGGACCCTGTCCGGCGGCCAGCAGCAGATGGTGGCGGTGGCCCGCGGCCTTCTGGCGAAGCCGCGCCTCCTCCTTCTCGACGAGCCCTCGCTCGGCCTCGCTCCCGTCATCGTGCAGGCCGTCTTCGCCATCATCGCCGAGATCAGGCGGCGGGGCACGACCGTGCTCCTCGTCGAGCAGAACGCCCGCATGGGCCTGTCCGTGGCCGACCGGGGCTACGTGCTGGAGACCGGCCGGCTGGCCCTGTCCGGCACGCCGAGCGAGCTCTGGGGCAACGAGGCGATCCGGGGAGCCTATCTCGGCGGCCGCACCCGCGCGGCGTGAGAGGCCCGCCGGCCCTTCTCCCCTTGCGGGAGAAGGTGTCGGCGCGAGGCGACGACGTATGAGGGGTGCCGGCGCCGAACCCTCATCCGACCCGGCTGCGTCGGGCCACCTTCTCCCGCGAGGGGAGAAGGATGCGCCTCTCACGGCAACGCGCTCGCCAGCTGCCGGATCTCGGCCGCGAGGTCGGCGAAGCTCATCGATCCCTTGCTGATGACCCGCGACGCCCGGCCGTCGAGGCGCGAGCGGTCGGCGGCCGTAATGTCCTTGGCGGTCAGCACCACCACCGGGACATGCCGCAGCTCCTCGACGGACCGTAGCTCCTTCAGGAAGGCGAAGCCGTCCATCTCCGGCATCATCAGGTCCAGCATGATGAGCGAGGGCGTCGCCCGCTCGAGCGCCTCCAGCGCGACGCGGCCGTTCTCGACCGCCGTCACGGCCCAGCCCTCTCGTTCCAGCATGATCCGCAGCCGGTCGCGCTGCTCCGGGTCGTCGTCCACGACCAGAACGGCCGGATGGTCGCCGGCGGCCCGGAACGGCTCCATGATGGCCTTCAGCCGCTCCCACTCCACCGGCTTCTGCAGGTAATCCGTCGCGCCGAGCGAGAAGGCGAGGTTGTGCTCGTCCAGGATCGTCACCATCACGACGGGCGTGTCGGCGAGTTCCGGGTCGGCCCGCATGGCCCTGAGGACGGACCAGCCGTCGAGCCGCGGCATGGTGACGTCGAGGAGCACGACCTTCGGGCGCGTCGCCCGGACGAGGTCGAGGCCGAGCCGGCCGTCGCCGGCTTCCCGGACCTCGAACCCGTCCCGGTGGAGGAAGCGGCTCAGGAGCTCGCGGGTGGACGGGTCGTCGTCCACGACTACGACGAGCGGCTTCACCGCATCCGGCGCCGGCTCGACCCTGTCCGCCCGGTCGACGTGGGGAATCGGCTGCACGGCCCGGTAATCGGCCGGGAGCAGCAGCGCGAAGGTGGTGCCCTGCCCGGGCGTGCTCTCCACCTCCACGTCCCCGCCCAGCATGCGGCTGAAGGCCTGGGTGATGGCGAGGCCGAGGCCGGTGCCGCCGAACCTGCGGGTGGTCGAGTTGTCCGCCTGCCGGAAGCGTTCGAACAGCCCGGCGAGCTGTTCGGGCGTCATCCCGATGCCGGTGTCCCGGACCGCGATCCGGACGAAGTCCCGGCCCTCCCGCTCCAGCCGCTCGGCCGAGAGCTCGATCGTGCCGTTCTCCGTGAACTTCGCCGCGTTGCTGAGGAGGTTGAACAGGCATTGGCGGACCTTCACGAGGTCCGAATGGGCGGTGCCGAGGTCGCCCGCGGTGACCGTCAGCGTATTGCTCCTCTTCTGGACGAGGCTGTCGACCGTGTCGGCCACGTCGCGGATGACGGCGCCGATGTCGAAGGTCTCGGCGAAGACCTCCATGCGGTTCGCCTCGATCTTGGAGATGTCGAGGACGTCGTTGATCAGGCTGAGGAGGTGGCGGGCGTTCGATTCGATCTTGCCGAGATCGGCCAGTAGGCCGGGTTCGCCGAGCTCCTCGATCTCCTCGGCCAGCATCTCGCTGTAGCCGATCACGGCGGAGAGCGGCGTGCGGAGCTCGTGACTCATATTGGCCAGGAACTGGCTCTTCGCCCGGTTCGCGTCCTCGGCCGCGTCGCGGGCCGCCGCGACGGCGTCCTCGGCCTCCTTGCGGGTGGTGATGTCCGAGTGGATCCCGACCCATTCCCGCAGGATCCCGTCCTGTTCCAGGATCGGCACGCCCCGCACGGACATGTAGCGCCAGGCGCCGTCGTGGCGCCGCAGCCGGTGCTCCACCTCATAAAGGGAGAGGGAGGCCTGCGCGCGGGCCCAGGCCTCGGCGGTCGCCTCGCGGTCCTCCGGATGGACGGATTCCATCCAGCCCCGCCCGCTCGCCGAGGCGGCGGTCTCACCGGTGAACGCGGCCCATTCGGCCTGCCGGTCGTCGAAATCCCCGGACGGGGTCGTGGTCCACACGATGGAGGCGCTGGCCTGGACCAGCGACCGGAAGCGCTCCTCGCTCTGGAGCAGCCGCTGCTCGGCGCGCTTGCGGGTGGTCGCATCGCTGACCACGAGCCCGATGCCGTCGATCTCGTCCCGGTCCTCGCCCGAGCGGAGCGGGTAGAAGCTCATCAGGAGATTGCGGGTCTGGTCGGGTTTCGCGATCGACTGCGCCGAGATATCGAGGTTCTGCACCACGCGCCCCTCGGCCAGGACGGAGCGCAGCCGCGGCTCGAGCTCGTCGCGGAGGTGCGGCAGGACGTTCCAGATCTCCTGGCCGACATCGGCGCCGATCGCCCGGTCGCTCATCTCGGACAAGGCCTTGTTCATGTGGCGGATGCGGAACCTCCGATCCAGGAAGCCGAGGCCGATCGGCGCGTTCTCCTGCACGCCTTCCAGCATCGCGGCCGATCGCTCGCCCTGCCGGCGCCGGTGATAGGCGAGGCGGCCGAAATATCCGGCGCCCACCAGGACCGCCAGGAAGGACAGGCCGATCAGCAGAGGCCGGGACCGCTCCGATCCCGCGGCGGCCACGAGCCGCTCGCGCGAGCCGCTCTGGATCAGAGCGACCTGCGACCGCAGGCCGTCCATGTCGCGCTTCCCCTGCCCGGTCGCGACCACGGCCAGCGCCGCGTCCAGCCCGCCCGAGCGGCGCGCCTCGATCGACCGGTTCGCGATGTCGAACTCGGCCGCGAGCCGGGAGCGGAGCTCCTCGACCTCGCGGGCCGGGACGCCGGCTCGGGATGCGGCCTGCCCCACATCCTCCGTCAGACGCCCGATCTGCTCGGAGGCGGCGAGGTAGGGCTCGAGGTAGTCCTCGCGGCCCGACAGGGCGAAGCCGCGCTGCCCGGTCTCGACGTCCTTCATGGCGGAGAGGAGCCGCTCGGCCCCGATCGCGAGCGCGTTCTCGTCCGCCACCTTCTCGCGGGCGCGATCCAGCGCGGCGTAGTTCCAGATCGCCGACAGGATCGCGGCGGCGACGAGGGCCATCACCGCGAGGGTGGCCGGGCGGCTCCGGGTGAATCCCCGCGCGATCGCGTCGATGTTCATCTGATGGTCCCGGGCCGCCGCGACAACGCCGGCCCGGTCGCGAGGTTCGGAACGCCTTCCTACTCGGCCGCGACCGCCCTCGTGCGGGTCACGCTCTGCACGGAGGTGAAGCCTTCGAACTGGGGATGGCCTGCATAGAGGGGCTTCGTGTTCGGCGCCCGCGCGTGGACGGCCCGGAACTGCTCGGAGGTCGTCCAGGCCTTGAAGTCGTCCTCGGAGGCCCAGACCGTGTGGGACGAATAAAGGACGTGATCCTCGGCCTCCGGCCCGCGCAGGAGGTGGAACTCCACGAAGCCCTTCATCTCGTTCAGCCGGGTGTCCCGGTTGCGCCACACGGTCTCGAACTCGGCCGTTGATTCCTTGAAGACCTTGAACCGGTTCATGGCGACGAACATGGGACGCTCCGCTCGCGGCAGGTGATCGCGCTCCATGCAGGCCGGACGGCCTCCCGGCAAGTCGGCCGGTTCAGGCGCGCCGCATCGCGGCGATCCCGGCCGGGATCAGGACGGCGGCGATGCCCGGACCTATCACCCGACGAGCGAACGTCCCGTCATCTCGAGCGGCCGCGGCAGGCCCATGAGGGAGAGCAGCGTCGGGGCGAGGTCGCCCAGTCGGCCGTCCCGAAGGGTCGCGCCCGGCACCCCGGCCAGGAAGACCGGGACCGGGTTCGTCGTATGGGCCGTGTGGGGGCCGCCGGTCGCGGGGTCGCGCATCAGCTCGGCATTGCCGTGGTCGGCGGTGACGAGGAGCGCGCCGCCCGCTCTCTCGACCGCCTCCGCGATCCGGCCGAGGCCGGTATCGGCCGCCTCCACCGCCTTGACGGCGGCCGGGAGGCTGCCCGTGTGACCGACCATGTCGGCATTGGCGAAGTTCAGGATGATGAGGTCGTAGCGGCCGGACCCAATCGCCTCGACGGCCTTGCCGGCGAGCTCGGGCGCCGACATCTCCGGCTGGAGATCGTAGGTCGCGACCTTCGGGGAGGCGACCATGACGCGGTCCTCGCCCGGATAGGGCGTCTCGATCCCGCCGTTGAAGAAGTAGGTGACGTGCGGGTATTTCTCCGTTTCCGCCATGCGGAGCTGGGCCAGGCCAGCCGCCGAGACGACCTCGCCCAGGATGTTGTCCAGGGTTTGCGGGGCGAACAGCGCGCCCATCAGCGTCGAGAGCTCGTCCGAGTAGCGCGTCGCGCCGAGCGCGGCCGCCATCTTCGGCGCGCGGCTGCGCGGCAAGCCGTCGAAGGACGGGTCGAGGAGCGCCGACATGATCTCCCGCACCCGGTCGGAGCGGAAGTTGAAGCACAGGATGCCGTCGCCCTCCCGCATCCCGGCGTAATCTCCGAGGGTCGCCGGCACCACGAACTCGTCCGTGACGTCCCGACCGTAGGCATCCGCCATGGCGGCGGCGGCGTCCGGGAAGCGCGGCCCGTCCGCCTCCGCCATCGCACCGTAGGCCTTGCCGACCCGCTCCCAGCGATGGTCGCGGTCCATCGCGTAATAGCGCCCGGAGACCGTCGCGACCCGGGCGCCCTCCGGCAGGGCGTGTGCCAAACGCGCGAGGTCGTCGGCGCCCGAGCGGGGCGGGGTGTCCCGCCCGTCCGTCCAGGCATGCACCGCGACCGGCACGCCCGCCTCCGCGACGAGGCGGGCGAGGGCGGCCGCGTGGTCCTGGTGGGAATGGACGCCGCCCGGGGAGGCGAGCCCCATCAGGTGGCAGGTGCCGCCGCTCGTCTTCAGCTTCGCGGTGAACGCCGTCAGCTCCGGGTTCGCCGCGAGCGAGCCATCCCGGATGGCGGCGTCGATGCGGGGCAAGTCCTGCATCACCACGCGCCCGGCGCCGATGTTGAGGTGGCCGACCTCCGAGTTCCCCATCTGGCCGTCCGGCAGCCCGACGTCGCCGCCGGACGTGCGCAGGAACGCGCGCGGCCCGGCGGCCCAGAGACGGTCGAAGGTGGGCGTCTCCGCCTGGAGCACGGCGTTGTCCGCGCGTTCCGTGCGCCAACCCCAACCGTCCAGGATCACCAGCATGACGGGACGGTGTTTAGGCATCGGGACGAACCTCGCCGCGGCGTAACTTCGCCGCGGCGAGCCTCATACACCCTGCGGGCCGGTCGCGCTCCTACCTGCCCAGCTCCGCTCAGCTCTTCGCGGAGCCCGGCTCGGACATGCTCCGGTGGGCCTTCGCCAGAAGTTCGTTCGGCACCACGTTGGAGACGGCCGTGATGACCTTGTTCTTGAACCCGGTCGTAATGTCGGATTCGCCGGCCATCATGGACGCGAAGGCCTTCTCGGCTACCATCTTGGCATCGTCCTTCTTGGCGGCGCCGACCTTCGTGTCGGTCATGTCGGCGCGCTCGAAGAACGGCGTCTCCGTGGCGCCCGGCTCCAGCAGCGTCACGGTCACGCCCGTGTCGGCCAGCTCCTCCCGGAGCGCGAAGGAGAAGGAGTTCAGGTAGGCCTTGGTGGCGTTGTACACGGCCTGGAAGGCGCCGGGCGTGAACCCGGCGATCGAGCCCGTGATCAGGATGCGGCCGGCGCCGCGGGCCCGCATCTCGCGGCCGACCTGGTGGAGGAGGTAGCAGGTGCCGGTGACGTTGGTGTCGATCACCTGGCGGATCGTCTCCCAATCCTGGTCCAGGTAGGCGTGGCCGTGGCCCTGGCCGGCATTGGCCAGGAGCGCGTCGATCGGGCGCCGGAGACCGCGCGCAGCTGTGAGCACGGAGTCGTTTCCTTCCGTCGTGGCGAGATCCGCCGTCACGGCCAGCGCTGTCTCGGCGCCGGCCGCCTTCATGTCGGACGCGGCCGCGTCGATCTTGCCGTCGTCGGAGGCGATCACGAGATCGAAGCCGTTGCGGGCGCATTCGAGGGCGAGTTGGTAGCCGATGCCGGTGGAGGCTCCGGTGACGAGGGCGAGGGGGCGGTCGGACATGGTGGTTCGCTCGTTCAAAGCCGCCCAACCCGAAGGCGGCGGCGCCTGTTCCGAGGCACACGCCTTCGTGCGCAACGAGGACGGCCGCCCGCGTCGTTGACGGCGCCGAACCGTGCGCCCACAGGGTCGCCATGTCATCCCCTCCCCCGACGCTGACCTATGCCGGGTGCCTCCACGGCGCCCGCCTGATGCTCCCGGTCCTGCCGGGTCTCGTCGTGTACGCCACGGCGTTCGGGGCGGCCGCGGCCGGGCGCGGGCTCTCGTTCGGCGAAGGGGTGGCGATGAGCGGCATCGTCTATGCCGGCGCCTCCCAGATGGTCTCGCTCGAGCTCTGGCGAGGCGGCTGGACGCCGCTCGCGGTCCTGACGGTCGCGCTGGTCACCGCTACGGTGAACGCGCGACTCGTCCTCATGGGCGCCGCCATCCAGCCATGGCTGCGGGGCGCGCCGCGCCTGTCGCTCGTCTTCGGGCTCTTCTTCATGGTCGACGCGGCCTGGCTGATCGCCTCCCGCTATCGGGACGACGGCGGGCGCGACATCGGCGTGCTGTTCGGGGCCGGGATGGTGTCCTGGATCGTCTGGGTGGCGGCCACGATCCCGGGCCTCCTCGCCGGCTCGCTCGTCGTTGAGCCGGCGCGCTTCGGGCTCGACCTCGTGATGCCGGTCTTCTTCGCCGCCATGGCGGTGCCGCTCTGGCGGGGCGCGAGGGTCTCGGGCCTGCCCTGGGCGACGGCCGGGATCGTGGCCGCGCTCTTCGCGGCCCTGGTCCCCGGCTACGTCTTCATCGTGGCCGGCGCGGTCGCGGGCGCGGTCGTGGCGGGCCTCTCGGGAGGGGAGCCGTCGCGTGGGTGAGGCCGGCTCGCTGGGCGTCGGAGGTCCCGCGATCGCCATCGGCGCCATGGCGCTCGCGACCTACCTGTGCCGGGTGTCCGGCGTGCTGCTGATGAGCCGGTTCCGGATCACCCCGCGTCTGGAGCGGGCGCTCGCGGCGCTGCCGGGCTCCATCATCGCCGCGACCGTGCTGCCGATCGCCCTCCGGTCGGGCGCGGACGCGTTCGCCGGGATCGCCGCGGGCCTCGTCGTCATGCGGCTCACCCGGAGCGAGGTGGCGGCGCTCCTGTGCGGTCTCGCCGTCGTGGCGGCCGTCAGGTTTCTGCACGCCCCTGCTTGAGTCTCAGCCGGATCCGGTAGGACAGTCCGTCGCGGAGGTCCCGGTAGGCGTCGAGGATCTGCTCGCGCGTGCCCTGAGTCGCGGTCGGGTCGGCGGTGGGCCAGTACTCGACCTCGCAGGCGAGCGTGCGGGTGAGCTCCAGCGCCGCGTGGTGCGCCTCGGGCGACAGCGTCACGATCAGGTCGAAGTTCAGCCCCTCCCATTCCTCGAGATCCGCCAGGGTACGGGGTTTGTGCTTCGATCCGTCGATGCCGATCTCATCCAGCGCCGCGACCGCGAACGGGTCGCGCTCGCCCAGCCGGACGCCGGCCGACTGCACGTAGACCGACTTGCCGAAATAGTGCCGGGCCAGGGCCTCCGCCATCGGCGACCGCACCGCGTTCATGGCGCAGACGAACAGCACCGATTGGACGGGCTTGTCGGACAGGGGGACAACGCCCTCCGCCACGGGCTCACCCCCTCCAGTGCAGGGCGAAGATGAGGGTGAAGAGCCGGCGCGCGGTGTCGAAGTCGATCGTCACCTTGCCGTCGAGCCGCTCCATCAGGAGCTCGGAGGCCTCGTTGTGGAGGCCGCGCCGGCCCATGTCGATGGCCTCGATCTGCGTGGGCGACGCCGGGCGGATCGCCGTGTAATAGCTGTCGCAGATGAGCTCGTAATCCTTGATGACGCGCCGGAGCGGGCTGAGCGACAGGTAATGGGTCATGCAGCCCGTGCCGTCGGCCGTCCGGACTTCGAGGGCGAGCTTGTTCTCCACTAGGCCGAGATGGAGCGTATAGGGGCCGCCCGGATGGTCCGGCACCGAGAACGAGTTCGCCTCCACGATGTCGTAGATCGCGATGGCGCGCTCGTGCTCCTGGTCCGGGTTGCCGCGCCCGATCGAGCCTTCGTCGATCGTGACCGCGACGAGGCGCCGGGCGGGATCGGGGCCGCTCATCCGTTCAGCCTGATCGCGACGGAGCGGGCATGGCCCTCGAGCCCCTCCGCGCGGCCGAGCGCGATCGCGGCCGGCCCGAGCGCGCGGAGCGACCCGGCGTCGCAGCGAAGGATCGTCGTGCGCTTCATGAAGTCGAGCACGCCGAGGCCGGAGGAGAACCGGGCCGAGCGCGCCGTCGGCAGGACGTGGTTCGGGCCGGCCACGTAATCGCCGAGCGCTTCCGGCGTGTAGGAGCCCAGGAAGATGGCGCCGGCATTGCGGACGGATGCCGCGAGCGCGTCCGCATCCGCGGCCTCGATCTCGAGGTGTTCGGGCGCCACCGCGTCCACGAGCGGGAGGGCGTCGCGGAGGCTCGCGACCAGGATGACGGCCCCGAAGGCGCGCCAGCTCGCGGCCGCGATCTCCCGGCGCGGCAGGGTCGCGAGCTGCGCCTCCACGGCGCGCTCGACGGCATCCGCGAGGGCGGGCGCGTCCGTGATCAGTATCGCCTGGGCGGCCGGGTCGTGCTCGGCCTGGGCCAGGAGGTCGGCCGCGACCCAGTCCGGGTTGGCGGTCCCGTCCGCCAGGACCAGCACCTCGGACGGCCCGGCGATCATGTCGATGCCGACGCGGCCGAAGACCCGCCTCTTCGCGGCCGCCACGTAGGCGTTGCCCGGCCCGACGATCTTGTCGACCGGCCGGATCGTCTCCGTTCCGTAGGCGAGCGCCGCGACCGCCTGGGCGCCGCCGATCCGGTAGATTTCGTCCACGCCGGCGAGCCGGGCGGCGGCGAGGACCAGGGGGTTCGACACGCCGTCCGGCATCGGCACCGCCATCGCGACCCGGCCGACGCCGGCGACCTTGGCCGGGACGGCGTTCATCAGGACGGAGGACGGGTAGCTCGCGGTGCCGCCCGGGACGTAGAGCCCGACCGCGCCGATCGCGGTCCATCGCCAGCCGAGCCGTACGCCGCTCGCGTCCGTGTCGTCCCGGTCGGCCGGGATCTGCTCGCGGTGGAAGTTCTCGATGCGGTCCCGCGCGAAGCGCAGCGCGTCGAGCGCGGCCGGGTCGGCCTCCCGGGCGGCCGCGTCGATCTCGTCCTCCGACACGCGGAGCCGCCCGCCGGACACGTCGTGGCGGTCGAAGCGGCGAGTGAGCTCGACGAGCGCGGCGTCGCCGCCGGCGGCCACGGCCGCGATGATCTCCGCCACGGCCCCGTCCACGTCCGGCGCGCTCTCGCGCTTGGCGCCGAGAAGCTCCCCGAAGGCGTGCCCGAAACCCGGATCCCGCGCGTCGAGCCGACGCGCCATCAGGCGCTCTCGACGTCGTGGGCCGGCCGGCTGGCGGCCGCCCAGACGGGGCCGAGATCCGTCATGCAGGCCTCGACGCAGGCGACGTCCAGCCGGATGCAGGCCTCGCCGGAGAAGACGAGCTTCACGCAGCCGGCGGGCGCCTCGCCGGGCTCGAAGGTGACCGCCAAGAGGTTCAGGGGCGCGTCGGCCTTCGCCCGGTCGATGCCGCGGGTGCGGGCGGCCGTCACGTGGTCGACGTGGAGGCCGGTGAGACGCCGACGCGGCTCCGTCCCGCCGGCCTCCCAGTCGAAGCGCCGGAGCGCGAGGGCGAAGCGCCCGCGCCCGGGCAGGTAGGTCAGGTCGCCGACCCGCACGAGCGCGTCCTGGAGGTGAGCCGAGACGACCGACAGGTCCTCGGCATCGAAACAGGCGAGCTTGAGCGGCTCCATCGGGCAGACGTCTCCTCGGGATCCGCCGCAGATAGCGGCGCGATGAAGGAGCCGCAACCGCGCCCGCCTTTGCCGTTCAGGTTCGCCGGTGCAGGATGGGGTCCTCACTTGGGAGTGGACGATGAGAACCCTGATGGTGGCGGCCGCCCTCGCGGGCGGCCTTCTCGGCGCGGTGCCGGCCTCCGCGCAATTCATCGGCGGCGGGTATGGCGGTTTCGGCGACCGGCCCGATTACGGCGGCCCGCCGCTCCGCCCACCCGGGGCGCCGCCCTACGATTACGGCCGGCCGCCTCCGCCGGGCTACGGCCAGCCCCGCTTCGCGCCCCGTTACGGCCGCGGCGGCCCGGTCTGCGTCACCCGCTACGGCTCCTGCTGGACGGGCCGGCCGCCGGGCGACCGCTGCGGTTGCGACGTCCCGGGCTACGGTTTCCGCCGCGGCTACGTGGAATAGGCGCTCCCGTCCTTGCGAGGAGGCGGAGCCGACGAAGCAACCCAGGGGCCGACGCACTCCCCTGGGTTGGGTGGCGGGGCGGGCCACGGCGGGGGAGGGAGCGCGGG
>CALMTJ010000313.1 GCA_937872715.1 uncultured Methylobacteriaceae bacterium | reverse complement strand
CGACACCATGCAGTTCATCCGCTGCCCTGTCGCCACGCTGTGCGTCGGGCAGGCGTCCTCCATGGGGTCGCTGCTCCTCTGCGCCGGGGCGCCGAGCCGTCGCTTCGCGCTGGCGAACGCCCGCATCATGGTCCATCAGCCGTCCGGCGGCTATCAGGGCCAGGCGACGGACATCCTGATCCACGCCCGGGAGACCGAGCATACCAAGCGCCGCATGATCGAGATCTACGCGCGCCATAGCGGCCGGCCCGAGGAGGTCGTCGAGCGGGCGCTCGAACGGGACAATTTCATGTCGGCGCATGAGGCCGTCGCGTTCGGGCTGGTGGACGCCGTGCTGGACAGCCGGCCGGACATCGTTCCGGCGGCTCGTCAGAGCGGCTGACCGGTCCGGCCTCGCTTGCCGGACGGCGCGCCGGATGGGATGGGTACCGGGGGGCGCGCGCAGACGCGCTCCGGAGGGGACGCGCCGTGCCAGCTTCCGCCAACCGTGGCGCCGACGATCCGGCCGCCGCGCGGCCGTGGCGCGCCCATTACCCGCCGGGCGTGCCGGCCGAGATCGACCTCGCCTCGGTCGGCACGCTGGTGGACATCTTCGACGAGAGCGTGCGGCGCTTCCCGGAGCGGCCGGCCGCGGAGAGCTTCGGCGCCCGGCTGACCTATGGCGAGCTCGGGCGCGCGGCGGGCGCCGTGGCGGGCTGGCTGCAGCGGGAAGGCGTGGGTCCCGGCGACCGCGTCGCCATCATGCTGCCGAACGTCATGGCCTATCCGGCCATCCTGTTCGGGACGCTCGTGGCGGGCGCGACCGTCGTCAACGTGAACCCGCTCTACACGCCCCGCGAGCTCACCGCCCAGGTCGCCGATGCCGGCGCCCGGACGATCTTCGTGCTGGAGAATTTCGCGAAGGTGGTCGAGGCGGCCCGGCCGGGCCTCCCGCTCGACCGGATCGTCGTGGTGGCGCCGGGCGACCTCCTCGGCCTGAAGGGGATGCTGGTCAACCTCGTCTCACGCCGCGTGAAGAAGGCGGTGCCGCGCTACCGCCTCCCCGGCGCGGTGCGGTTCTCGGCCGTGATCAAGGCCGGACGGGCGAACCCGCCGGAACGACGGCCGGTGCGCCCGGACGACGTCGCCTTCCTGCAATATACGGGCGGCACGACCGGGATCGCGAAGGGCGCCACGCTCACCCACCGCAACGTGTCGGCCAACGTCGCCCAGACGGGCGCCTGGATGGACGCGACCCTCGGCGGACAGGAGCTGGTGATGGTGACGGCGCTGCCGCTCTACCACATCTTCGCGCTCACGGCCTGCTGCCTCGTGCTGATGCGGCAGGGCGGCTGCCTCCTCCTCGTCGCCAACCCGCGCGACCTGCCGGGCTTCGTGAAGACCCTCCGGACGCGGCCCTTCACCTGCATCTCGGGCGTCAACACCCTGTTCAACGCCCTGGTCCGCGAGCCCGGCATCCGGGACGTCGACTTCTCCCGGCTCGTCTTCGCGGTGGCGGGCGGCATGGCCACCCAGGCCTCCGTCGCCAAGGCGTGGAAGGAGCTGACCGGCAAGGCCATCGTCGAGGGATACGGGCTCTCCGAGACCTCGCCGGTGGTGACCGTGAACCGGCTCGACCTCCCGGAGTTCTCCGGCACGATAGGCTACCCGGCGCCCTCCACGGAGATCTCGATCCGGGACCCGGAGGGCCGCCCGGTGCCGCTCGGCGAACCGGGCGAGCTCTGCGTGCGGGGACCGCAGGTCATGGCCGGCTACTGGCGCAAGCCCGAGGAGACCCGGGCCGCCACCACGCCGGACGGCTTCTTCCGGACGGGCGACGTCGCGGTGCTGCTGCCGGACGGGCAGCTCAAGATCGTCGACCGGATGAAGGACATGGTCCTGGTCTCGGGATTCAACGTCTACCCGAACGAGGTGGAGGACGTGATCGCCGCCATGCCGGGCGTGGCGGAAACGGCCGTGATCGGCGTGCCGGACGGCCATTCGGGCGAGGCGGTCTCGGCCTACGTGGTCCGGGCCGACCCGGCGCTCACGGAGGAGGCGGTCCGTGCGTGGTGCCGCGAACGGCTGACCGGCTACAAGATCCCGCGCCGCGTCGTGTTCCGGGACGCGCTTCCCAAGACGAATGTCGGCAAGGTGCTCCGCCGCGCCCTGAAGGAGGAGGCCGCGGCCGGGTAGAACCGGGACGACGGGAGGGGTCGCTCCACGGGTGCGGCGGGCCCGCTCAGCCCATCTCCCCGATCGGGGCCCGCAGGCCCACGGCGTGCCGGGCGAGACCGGGCACCCGGCGGAGCGCGCCGGAACGGGACCGTTCCGACCTCGCCCTACGGGTCGAGCGGCACCTTCCAGATCTCGGCCGCGTAGTCCCGGATGGTGCGGTCGGATGAGAACCAGCCGACCCTGGCGACGTTGCGGAGGCTCCGGGTCGTCCATTCCGCCTGCTCCCGCCACAGGCCGTCGAGCTCGCGCTGCGCGTCCCAATAGGCGTCGAAATCGTCCGTCACCATGAACGTGTCGTGGTCCCGGAGGCCCCGCACGAGGCCGGCGAAGCGCGACGCGTCTCCGGGCGAGAAGGCGCCCGCCTCGATCTCGCCCAGCACCCCCGCCAGGCGTTCGGACGCGGCGATCGCCTCGCGCGAATGGTTCATGTTCCACTTGCGCTCGGCGACCTCGGGCGCCGTGAGCCCGAAGATCCGGATGTTCTCCGGCCCGACCCGCTCGCGGATCTCGACATTCGCGCCGTCCAGCGTGCCGATCGTCAGCGCGCCGTTGAGGGCGAGCTTCATGTTGCCGGTCCCGGACGCTTCGAGCCCCGCCGTCGAGATCTGCTCGGACAGGTCGGCGGCCGGGATGATGATCTCGGCCAGGCTGACATTGTAGTTCGGCAGGAACGCCACCGCGAGCCGGCCGCGCACGGCCGGGTCCGCGTTGATGCGGGCCGCGAGGTCGTAGGCGAGCTTGATGATGAGCTTGGCCGTGACGTAGCTCGACGCCGCCTTGCCGGCGAAGATCTTGACCCGTGGGACGACGTCCCGGTCCGGCTCGGCCTTGATCGCCCCGTAGAGCGCCGCCGTCTCGAGCAGGTTCAGGAGCTGGCGCTTGTATTCGTGGATGCGCTTGATCTGGACGTCGAACATCGCGCCCGGATCCACCTCGAAGCCGAGCCGCACCGCGATCTCGCGGGCGAGCCGCTCCTTGTTGCGGCGCTTCACGGCGCGGAAACGCTCCCGGAAGGACGCGTCGTCGAGCACCGCCTCGATCCCGGCCAGCGCGGCGGGATCGTCCAGGACCCGCGGGCCGACCGCCTCGACGAGGAGGTCCGTCAGGCCGGGATTCGCCTGCTGGAGCCAGCGCCGGAAGGTGACGCCGTTCGTCTTGTTGGTGATGCGGTCCGGGAACAGCCGGTGGAGGTCGCTGAACACCGTCGTCCGCATCAGGTCGGTGTGCAGCGCCGAGACGCCGTTCACGCGGTGCGAGCCGACGAAGGCGAGGTGCCCCATGCGGACGCGGCGGCCGCCCTCCTCGTCGATCAGCGAGACGCGCCGGACGACGTCCGGCGAGAGCCCGCCCTGTGCGCCGACCCGGTGCAGGTGATGGAGGTTGATCAGGTAGATGATCTGCATGTGGCGCGGCAGGAGCCGCTCCAGGAGCCCGGTCGGCCAGGTCTCCAGCGCCTCCGGCATCAGCGTGTGGTTGGTGTAGTTCAGCGTCGCCGTGGTGATGCGCCAGGCCTCGTTCCACTCGACGGAATGATCGTCCACGAGGAGCCGCATCAGCTCCGCCACCGCGATTGCCGGGTGGGTGTCGTTGAGCTGGATCGCGGCCTGGTCCGGCAGGTTGCCGAAACCCGGATGGCGCTCCCGGTGTCGACGCAGCAGGTCCTGGAGGGACGCGGAGGTGAAGAAATATTCCTGCCGGAGGCGGAGCTCGTGCCCGGCCGGGGTGGCGTCGCTCGGGTAGAGCACCCGCGAGATCGCCTCGACACGGAGCCGGTCGGCCATGGCGCCCACGTAGTCGCCGAGGTTGAACGTCTCGAGCTTCAGGGGATCGGCGGCCCGGGCCGACCAGAGCCGGAGCGTGTTCACCCGCCTCCCGCGCCAGCCGACGACCGGCGTGTCGAAGGCGACCGCCTTCACCGTCTCGGCCGGATGCCAATGGTGCCGGGCGGACCCGTCCGGCGCGCCGCTCGATTCGACCGAACCGCCGAACTGGACCGGGTAGGAGATGTCCGGCCGCTCGAATTCCCACGGGTTGCCGAAGGACAGCCAATCCTCCGGGATCTCGTGCTGCCAGCCGTCCACGATCGCCTGCCGGAACAGCCCGAAATCGTACCGGATGCCGTAGCCGAAGGCCGGCAGGTCGACGGACGCCATCGATTCCATGAAACAGGCGGCGAGCCGTCCGAGGCCGCCATTGCCGAGGGCGGCGTCGGGCTCCACCTCCCGCAGCCTCCCGAGGTCGAGCCCGAGCCCGTCCAGCGCGCTCCGGAGCGGGCCGACGAGCTCGAGGTTCGAGAGCGCGTCGAAGAACAGGCGGCCGATCAGGAACTCGAGGGAGAAGTAGTAGACGTGCTTGCGGCCGGTCGCCGTCGTGCGCTCGATCGATTGAAGCCAGCCCTCCACCACCCTGTCCCGGACCGCGAGCGCGGTCGCCGCGTACCAGTCGTGGTCGCGCGCCGCGGACCGGTCGCGGCCGACGGAGAACCGGAGCTTGTCCAGGATGGCGGCCCTGAGCTCGGCCGCCATGTCGCCGCCGCCCGGCACCGGCAAGACCGCAGCTCCCGTGTTCCGCGAATTCGCCTCCATCCCGTCCTGCCTCCTGCCGGGACCCCTGCCCGGCGACGCCCCCTACACCGTACGCACCTGCCGACGGCCCGCCGG
>CALMTJ010000312.1:6292-7245 GCA_937872715.1 uncultured Methylobacteriaceae bacterium | reverse complement strand
CGGGTGCTGGCGAGGAAGCCGAACAGGTTCGCGCCGGCCCGCAGATCGGCCGGCCGGGCCTCCGGCCCACCCGAGAGCCGATGAAGCTCGTTGATCGCCGCCGGCGTGTTGAGATCGTCACACAGCGCCTCGACCACCGCGTCGGGAACGCCGGGGGCCGCGGCCTCGGCGCCGGCGGCGTTGTACCAACGCTCGAGGACGCGGCGCGACTCCTCCAGCCCGCGCAGCGTCCAGTCGATCGGCTGCCGGTAATGGGTCTTCAGCATGTTCAGGCGGATCACGTCGCCCGGCCAGTCCTTCAGCACGTCCCGGATGGTGACGAAGTTGCCGAGCGACTTCGACATCTTCTGCCCCTCGACCTGCAGGAAGCCGTTATGCAGCCAGACGTTCGCCATGATGTCCGTGCCGAAGCAGCAGCGGGTCTGCGCGATCTCGTTCTCGTGGTGCGGGAAGATCAGGTCGAGGCCGCCGGCATGGATGTCGAAGGTCTCGCCGAGATGCCGCCACGCCATGGCGGAGCACTCGATATGCCAGCCGGGCCGGCCGAGGCCCGGGAGGCCGGCCGGCGACGGCCAGCCGGGTTCGCCGGGACCGGACGGCTTCCACAGGACGAAGTCGAGCGGGGATCGCTTGTAGGGGGCGACGTCGATCCTGGCGCCGGCCTCCATCTCGTCCAGCGGCCGCTTCGACAGCGCGCCGTAATCCGCCATGGACGGGACGTGGAAGAGGACGTTGCCGTCGGCCGTGTAGGCATGACCTGACGCGACCAGCCGGTCGATCAGCTCGCGCATGGCGTCGACATGCTCGGTCGCGCGCGGCTCGACCATCCGGTGCGGCGTCCCGGCGAGGTCGTCGGGACCGAGGACGCCGAGCGCCCGGATATCGTCGTGGTACTGGCGCTCGGTCGTGGCGGTCCCCTGCCGGATGGCCTCGGGGAGCGGCGGGCCGGGGCA
>CALMTJ010000312.1:0-6282 GCA_937872715.1 uncultured Methylobacteriaceae bacterium | reverse complement strand
CCCTACAAGCGATCCCCGCTCGACTTCGTCCTGTGGAAGCCGTCCGGTCCCGCCGTCGAACCCGCCGGCCTCTGCGACATGCCGCAGCACCCGGAACAGGAGGTCGAAGACGATCACCGGCCGGGCATTCCCCACATGGGCGAAGTCGTAGACCGTAGGCCCGCACGCGTAGAGCCGCACGTGATCCGGGTCGATCGGCCGGAACTCCTCCTTGCGGCGCGTCAGGGTGTTGTG
Organism: uncultured Methylobacteriaceae bacterium; assembly: GCA_937872715.1. Lineage (GTDB taxonomy): Bacteria > Pseudomonadota > Alphaproteobacteria > Rhizobiales > Beijerinckiaceae > Enterovirga. The sequence continues at coordinate 6,048 of CALMTJ010000312.1, read as the reverse complement.
AAGCCGCAGTGACGGCATCGGGTTCTCTCGAAGACGTGGCGGCCCCGCGCCGATGTCGCACGGGTGCAATCCGGCAACAGCCGGGCGCGCTTCGGCCGGACGGCAGGGCGGCGCATTGCCCGCGGGGGCGGAATCCGTCAAGACGCCCTCCGCGGCAGGGCCCGGGAGGTGCGGCGGCGCACCTCGGCACCACCGCCGGCGTTTAAAGCTTTGTTCATGGCCGGGCACCAAACGTGGTTTCAAACACGCCGGTCGCGTTGAGGGGGTTTTCACCATGCGTCGCAGCTTCGCACTCGCCGGATTCGCCGCCGCCCTTCTCGGCTGCGCGACGATCTTCGCCGCGGTGCCGAACACGGAAAGCGCCGCAGCCTCCGCCGGCGCCACGTTCGTCGTGCCGGCCAATGACGGCTACGGCGTCGCCGAGTGCTCGTCCTCGTCCTGCGGGCAGGTGGTGGCCGACCAGTGGTGCGCCGCGCAGGGCTTCTCGCGCTCGGTGTCGTTCGGGGCCGTGGATGTCGAGGTGACGGGCTCCATCGCCCGTGCGGCGGCCGACAGCCGGCCGATCTCCATCACCTGCGGAGAGTGACCTACCCCTTCACGAACTCGCCGCAACGCGGCGTCGCGGGGTCCGTGCCCCAGGGCATGATGGGGACGGTCGAGGTCGAGTTCTTGGGCGACCCCTCGATGAGGCGGTCCGAATAAACGAGATAGACCAGGACGTTGCGCTTGGCGTCGCAGCCCCGCACGATCTGCATCTTCTTGAACACGAGCGAGCGCCGCTCGCTGAACACCACGTCGCCCTGCTCGAACTTCTCCCTGAAGCGGATCGGGCCGACCTGCCGGCAGGCGAGCGAGATGTCGGAGACCTCCTCCGCCAAGCCGAGCGAGCCCTTCACGCCGCCCTTCTCGGGCACGGTGTAATGGCAGGCGACGCCGTCCACCGCCGGGTCGTCGATGCCGTATACGGCGAGCTTGTCGTTCGGCGTGAGGGCCCGCCACACGGTGGATTTCCGGAAGATGGCGTCCGGCCCGTCCGCCCGCGCCGGGCCGGGCCCGCCCGCGAGGGCCAGCAACCCCGTCACCGCCAGCGCCTTGAACCGCATCGACCACCCTCCTGAGCTTCGGCCCATATGGAGCCTCGTCGTCCCGGTTACGAGGGCGGCGCGGCGGATCCGGCGAGCCGCGAGGCGGCACGCTCGCGGCCGATCAGCGGCAGGAGCGCGGCGAGTTCCGGCCCGTGGTCGAGGCCGGTCAGGGCGAGGCGAAGCGGCAGGAAGAGCGCGCGGCCCTTGAGGCCGGTCTCCGCCCGGACGGCGCCGGTCCAGGCCGCCCAGGTCTCCGCACCCCAGGGTTCCGGCGGGAGGAGCCGTGCCGCCGCCGCGGCGAACTCCCGGTCGGCGACGGCCGGCGCGACGGGTCCGGCCACGACCTTCCACCAGCGCGCCGCATCGGCGAGCCGGGCGAGGTTCGACCGCACCGCCAGCCAGAACGGCTCGCCGCCGCCGACCCCCGATCCCTCCAGCCGCTCCCGCACCCGCTCGAACGGAGCCTCGTGCAGGATGCGCGCGTTCAAGGCGTCGAGCTCGCCCGGCTCGAACCGGGCGGGTCCGCGCGAGATGTGGGACAGGTCGACGAGGCGCGAGAGCTCCTCCACGGTTCCGACCGGCCGCACCGCGTCCGACGACCCGACCAGGACGGCGAGGGAGGCGACCGCCATCGGCTCGAGCCCCTCCTCGGCGAGGCTGCGGAGCGACAGCGCCCCCGAGCGCTTGGAGAGCCCCTCCCCGCCGGCATCCGTCAGGAGGTTATGGTGGCCGAAGGCGGGCGCCTCGCCGCCGAGCGCCTCGAAGAGCTCGATCTGCACGCCCGTGTTGGTGACGTGGTCCTCCCCCCGGATCACGTGGCTGACGCCGATGTCGAGATCGTCGGCGACGGAGGGCAGCGTGTAGGGGAAGGTCCCGTCCTCGCGGACGAGTATGGGGTCGGACAGGGATTCGAGGTCGACGTGGCACGGACCCCGGACCAGGTCCGTCCACCGGACGATGCGGGCGTTCAGGCGGAATCGCCAGTGCGGGCGCCGCCCCTCCGCCTCGAGGCCGGCGCGCTCCGCCCCGCTCAGTGCCAGGGCGACGCGGTCGTAGATCGGCGGCAGGGAACGTGCGAGCTGGAGCCGGCGGCGGCGCTCCAGCTCGTCCGCCGTCTCGTAGCACGGATAGAGGCGGCCGGCCGCCTTCAGCCGTTCCGCCGCGTCGTCGTGGATGGCCGCCCGGTCGGATTGCCGGATCACCGCGTCCGGCGGGATGCCGAGCCAGGCGAGATCGGCCTCCGTCTGGTCGGCATAGTCCCGCCGCGAGCGTTCGCGGTCGGTGTCGTCGAAGCGGAGCACGAAGGTGCCGCCCTGCCGCCGTGCGAAGAGCGCGTTGAGGAGCGCCGTCCGGGCATTGCCGATATGAATGAGCCCGGTGGGAGAGGGCGCGAACCGGACGGTGACCTTCATGGGGCGCGATGTAGCGCCTCGCGCCCGGCCTGTCTCGCGCGGACCGGTCGCCAAGCCCCCGGCCGGCCGCTAGGGTCCGGGACATGCATGACCTCAGGCGGCATTTCCTCGTCATCCCCGGCAGCAGCGCCGATCTCGGACGCCGCGACCCGGGCGACCATTCCGCGATCGGGTCGCGGGAGCACGCGGCCGAGCGGCTGAAGAAGGATGCGAAGGGCATCTCCGAGCTGCAGCGCCGGCTCTACGCGGAGCGCGGTCGGGCGCTGCTCGTCATCCTCCAGGGGATGGATACGAGCGGGAAGGACGGCGCCACCAAGGCCGTGTTCGGCCGGACCAGCCCGCTCGGCGTCGCGGTGACCTCGTTCCAGAAGCCGAGCCCGGACGAGCTGGCCCACGACTTCCTCCGGCGCGTCCACCTCGCCTGCCCGAGGCGCGGCACGATCGGCATCTTCAACCGCTCCCATTACGAGGACGTGCTGGTCGGCCGCGTCAGGCAGGCGGCTCCGGCGGACGCGATCGAGCGGCGCTACGGCCAGATCAACTCCTTCGAGGAGCTGCTTTCCGGCTCGACCACGATCGTGAAGATCATGCTGCACATCTCGAAGGAAACGCAGAAGGAGCGGCTCCAGGCCCGCCTCGACAAGCCCCACAAGCGCTGGAAGTTCGATCCGCACGACCTGGAGGACAGGCGGGACTGGGACGCCTTCACCGACGCCTACGAGATCGCGCTGTCGCGCTGCTCCACCGCCGCCGCGCCCTGGTTCGTCGTCCCGAGCGACCGGAAATGGGCCCGGAACGCCGTCGTGGCGGCGATTGTGCGGGAAACGCTGGAGGAGATGGACCCGCGCTATCCCGAGCCGGACATCGATCCGGCCTCCGTCTCGATCGTGTGACCGTCCGGCCGGAGACCGGGCGGAACGTGCATGCTGCACCCGCGTAATCAACATTGGGATGGCGCGGGACCGGATGATGCTCGATGTCGTGATCGTGGGAGGCGGGCCGGCCGGCCTCAACGCCGCGCTGATGCTGGGGCGCTGCCGCCGGCGCGTGCTCCTGCTCGATGCCGGGCGACCCCGCAACGCCCAGTCCCGGTGGGTGAGCGGCTTCCTCACCCGCGACGGGACGGAGCCGTTCGAACTCCGGCGGCTCGGCCGCCAGGAGCTCGCATCCTATCCGAGCGTCGAGATCCGCGAGGCGGAGGTCGCCTCGGCGGCGACCCGCGACGGCGGCTTCGAGACGATCCTCGACGGAGGCGACCGCATCCAGAGCCGCAAGCTGATCCTGGCGCCTGGCCTCATGAACGACGTGCCGGACCTGCCGCGCGGCCGGGACTTCCTGGGTCGCGGCGTCTACCCTTGCCCCTATTGCGACGGCTGGGAGCACCGGGACCAGCTGCTCGTCGCCTACGGCCCGCCCGATCAGGTCCGGGGGCTCGCCCTCGAACTGTCGATCTGGAGCTCGGACGTCGTGGCGCTCGCGGACGGGTCGGGCGAGGTGTCGGAGCCTCCCCGCCGGTCCTGGGCCGAGAAGGGCGTGCCGCTCCACGAATCGGCCGTGGAGGCCCTTGAGGGTGACCCGGAAGGCGGCGGCCTCGAGCGGATCCGGCTCGCGGACGGCACGGTCCTCGAGACCTCCGCCCTCTTCTACGCCTTCGACGAGTGCCGGCAATCGCACCTCGTGAAGCAGCTCGGCTGCGACATGAGCGAGAAGGGCGCGGTCGACACCGGCCATTGCGAGAAGACGAACGTGCCGGGGCTGTTCGTCGCGGGCGATGCGTCCCGTCGGGTCAAGTTCGCAGTGGTGGCGGCCGCCGAAGGTGCGATGGCGGCCTTCGCCGCGAACACGGAGCTCCTGAAGGACGACCTGCGCTGACGCCCCGTCGCCCTGTCTGCGCCCTCGGACGAGGCCGCCCGGCTTGATCTCCCGCCGGATCTTCCCGACAGCGGCGGACGCGGCACCGGCCGGCTGGAGATGGCATGCCCTACGAGATCACGAAGGTCGAGACACTGCACCGGGGCTGGTCGGACCTGCTCCTCGCGACGGTCCGGACGCCGAACGGCGAAGAGATCCGGCGCGAGATCGAGGATCACGGGCAGGCCGTCGCCGTCCTGCCCTTCGATCCGGAGCGCCGGGTCGCGACGCTCGTGCGGCAGTTCCGGGCGCCCCTGCTCCACGCGGCCGGGCTCGTCGAGCACCTGGAGATCCCGGCCGGCATCCTGGACAGCGACGATCCGGAGGCGGAGGGGCGGCGCGAGGTCGAGGAGGAGGTGGGTCTCACCCTGCGCGAGCTCGAGCCGGCCGGCATCGCCTGGCCGTGCCCCGGCGTGTCGACCGAGCGCATCCACCTGTTCCTGGCCGCCTATTCGCGAGCCGACCGGACGGGCCGGGGCGGAGGGCTTCCGGGCGAGAACGAGGACATAACCGTCGTCGAGATGCCGCTCGCGGACCTAGCCGCCATGGCGGATGAGGGCCGCCTCGCCGATCTGAAGAGCCTCGCGATGGTGCAGACCCTGCGGCTGCGCCGACCGGACCTGTTCCGGCCGTGACGCCGTATGCGTGACATCCGGGCCACGCTGGCCGCCAAAAGGGCCGTTGACCGCCCGTTCGAGCCCCGTTCACCGCTGCTGCCTCCCTTCGGCCCGATTTGACCGGGAGGGGTCGGACGGGCTGTCATGGTGAATGAATGGTTGCTCGTCCTGTTCTGCTTGTTCTCGGCCTCGCCGGGGCCTGGGTCTCGCCGGCCTCGGCGTGGACGCCCGTCGCCGACGCCGTTCCGGCCGTGCCCCGAAGCCAGGATCTTGACCGGGCGGGCGCCGGCTTCACCCTGAACGGCGAGGAAGCCCGTTCTCCCGCCGGGACGGCATCGGCGATCGCGGCGCTATTCCAGCCCGGCACCGCCACGCGCCCGCCGCCTCGGCTGGCGGAGTTCGCGGCCGACGGAACGCCCGAAGGGACACACGCCGCGTTCGCCATACTGGCGGGCGGCGTCGCGCCTCTCGCCGCCGGATTGACGGGGGGTTCCGTCCCGTCGGCCCGGCCTTCGGTGGACGACACCTCTCCCGCGACCGCGGCCGTCTTCGCCATGCTCCCGCCGCCCCGTCCCGAGGCGGCCGCCGTCGCGGAACCGGGATCGCCACCGTTCACCCTGGACGTGGCGGACGAGCCGCGTCTCCTGGCGGCCGCCGGAACCGTGATGCCGCCGCCGCGGCCCGGCGCCCCGCTCACGCCGTCCGTGATGGTCGGCGGCAGGGCGATCCTGCCGCCGGCGCGACCCGCTTTCGGCGATGATGCCGAGCCGATGCAGACGGCCTCCTTGCCGGAGGTGTCGCAGCCCCCGGCCGGGCTCTTCACACCTTCCCTCCCGGACGTGCCGCCGGTCCCGACCGGCGGTCACGGCGGCCTCGACGACCGGATCGCCTTTCACGCGAAGCTGAACGAGGTTCCGGCCGACCTCGTGCACCGCGTGGTGGTGCGTGAAAGCAAGTACACCCCGCGCGCGGTCGGGCGGGGCGGGGCCCTTGGGCTGATGCAGATCAAGCACGCCACCGCGC
>CALMTJ010000311.1:9712-10399 GCA_937872715.1 uncultured Methylobacteriaceae bacterium | reverse complement strand
GCGGCGGTGTGCAGCAGGAACTTGCGCCGCTCCGCCCATCCGAGGACGGGGGGCCAGGAAGCCGGGTCCGGCCAGAGATGGGCGCGCCACCTGCCGCCGCCGACATCCTCCGGCGGTCCGGAGGCGGGGCCGGTCAGGTCGGCGACCCAGCTCTCCAGCCTGTGCCGCGGCTCGGGCGAGCGCAGGATCGCCTCGTCGAACGGAGCGAGATGGGTCGGCGTGCCCGTCCACAGCTCATGCGCGTCGGCGGAGGCCTCCGGACCCGGGCCGTTGCCGTGGCTCGGGAATAGGTGGAGGGCCGCGCCGGGGGCGCTGCCCGTCGCGAGGCGGGCGGCCGCCGCGAAGGAGGAGCCGGAGAGCCCCGGCCCCTCGTCCACGATCGCGACGGCGGGCGATCCGGCGATCCTGCCCGCGAGCTCCTCCCCGGCGACGACCCGGCGATCGAAGGGGTGGCCTTGCGGCCGGACCGTGACCCTGTCCGCGTCATCGAGCGCGGCCGCGACGGCGGCCGCCAGCGTCGTCCCGATGCTCCGCAGCCCTACGACACACGAGCCGGACGGGAGACCCGCGCGGGCGGCCGCCACCCCGAACAGCTCGGGAAAGACCCCGTAATGCGCGAAACCTTCCGGACGCGTGACCGTGATCTCGGCCGGCGCGTCCGCGACCGGGATGGCGGCGACCGCGGCG
>CALMTJ010000311.1:8947-9688 GCA_937872715.1 uncultured Methylobacteriaceae bacterium | reverse complement strand
AGGACTGATCCACCAACCAGGTTGCGGAAAGCTTCGGCATCGGCGATGCCCTGTTCCAGCTCGCCGGCCTCGATCAGAGCCGCGACGAGATGAGCGTGGCCCGTGATCCAGCTGCCCGCGACGTCTCCCGCGTCGAGCTCGGCCCGGATCGCGTCGAGCTTGTCCGCCGGGCGTTCCCGGCGGGTGGCATCCCCGTAGACCAGCATCAGCCGCGCAGATGCCGGTAGGCGATGGCCGCGAAGGCGTGGAAGGAGGGCACCTCCCAGCCGGCCCGGATCCGCTGCGCCTGCCGGGCGAGCCAGTCCGTCCAGCAGCCGAACTGGGCGAGGGAGGGGGAGACGAGGACCCGCCTCGTCTTCGCGAGCTCCAGCGCCTCGAGCGGCGAGAGGCCGCGCGCGACGAGGACGCAGAGGGCGAGGGTCGCGGAACGGCCGATCCCGTGCTCGCAATGGACCAGCACCTTCTCGCCCCGGTCGAGGTGGCGGGAGGCGAAATCCACCCCGTCGTCCAGCATGGGCAGGCTCACGGCGAGATGGTCGTCCGTCGGCAGGTGCAGGAAGGTGATGCCGTGCCGGGTGAGCACGGCCTCGTCGTCCCGAGCCTCGCTCCGGAGGTCGATCACGGCTCGGATGCCGAGCCTTTCCGCCAGGTGCTCCGCCCGCTCGGCCGGGAAGCTGCCGCCGCCCGCGAGGCTGTCCGCGCCGGTGTCCCCGTGGATGGTGTCGGAGCCGGCGTCGCCCG
>CALMTJ010000311.1:0-8937 GCA_937872715.1 uncultured Methylobacteriaceae bacterium | reverse complement strand
CCACGCGGCCGCGGCCTTCGCCTTCAAGGCACGGGCGCCCCGGCGAGGAACGCCATCGCGGCCCCGACTCCCCCCGGCCGGTGCGGCACGCCGGCTGCGGCGAGCCCCATCTCGACGCCGCCCAGCGTGCCGACCAGCATGAGGTCGGAAAAGTCGCCGAGATGGCCGATGCGGAACACCCTGCCCGCGAGCTTCGACAGCCCGTTGCCGAGCGACATGTTGAACCTGTCCAGGATCGTCGCCCGCAACGCGTCGGCGTCGTAGCCGTCCGGCACCCGGACGGCGGTCAGCGATCCGGAATGGTCGGCGGGTTCGAGGCAGTTCACCTCGAGACCCCACGCCTCCACCGCGCGCCGGGTCGCCTCGCCGTGGCGGGCGTGGCGGGCGAAGACGGCGTCGAGCCCTTCCTCGTGCAGCATGTCGATCGCCTCCGCGAGGCCGAACAGGAGGTTGGTGGCGGGCGTGAACGGGAAGTAGCCGGACGCGTTCGGGCCGAGCATGTCCTCCCAGCTCCAATAGGCCTTCGGCAGGCGGGCGGCGCGCGAGGCCGCGCGCGCCTTGTCGCTCAGCGCGTTGAAGGAGAGGCCGGGCGGCAGCATCAGCCCCTTCTGCGAGCCGCCGACCGAGACGTCGACGCCCCACTCGTCGTGCCGGTAATCGATCGAGCCGAGGGACGAGATCGTGTCGACGAGGAGGAGCGCCGGGTGGCCGGCCGCGTCGAGTGGCCGCCGGATGGCGGCCACGTCCGACACGCAGCCGGGCGAGGTTTCGTTATGGACGATGCAGACGGCCCGGACGGTATGAGCCTTGTCCTCCCGCAGCCTCGCCTCCACCGGCGCGGCGGGCGCTCCGCGGCGCCAGTCGGTCGGCAGCACTTCGGCCTTGAGGCCGAGCTTCCCGGCGAGCGCCTTCCACAGGGAGGCGAAATGGCCGGTCTCGACGGTCAGGACCCGGTCGCCGGGCGAGAGCGTGTTGACGAGCGCCGCCTCCCAGGCGCCCGTGCCGGAGGCCGGGTAGATGACGACCGGGGAGGCGGTGCGGAAGATCGTGCCCATCCCGGCCAGCACGCGCCGCCCCAGGCTCGCGAAGGCCGCGCCGCGGTGGTCGATGGTCGGCATGTCCATGGCCCGCAGCACCCGGTCCGGGACGTTGGTCGGACCCGGGATCTGCAGGAAGTGCCGTCCGGGCACCCGGGGCGCGTTCGCCATGGCGTTGCCTCCACCGCCATCCGTGGCGTCGCGGCGCTTATTGCACGGGGCCGCGCGCCGCTGCTACGCGAGCTGATCGCCGGAGGTTCTCATGGCCGCCACGATCAGGCCGGGGCTGGAGCGGCGCCTGCGGCGGGAGGTCCGGGGCGCCGTCCTGTTCGGCCGCTTCGACCGGGGCCGCTACGCGACGGACGCCTCCTTCTACCAGGTCATGCCGGCGGGCGTGGTCGTGCCCCGCGACACGGCCGACGCCGTCGCGGCGCTGGCGGCGGCGCGGGAGGAGGGCGTGCCGGTCCTCGCTCGAGGCGGCGGCACCTCCCAATGCGGGCAGACGGTCAATGACGGGCTCGTGGTCGACACGTCCAGGCACATGACCGGCCTGCTCGACCTCGACGTCGCGGGCCGCACCTGCCGGGTCGAGCCCGGCCTCGTGCTGGACGAGCTGAACCGCCGGCTGAAGCCGCACGGCCTCTGGTTCCCGGTCGACGTCTCGACCGCGTCCCGGGCGACGATCGGCGGGATGGCCGGCAACAATTCCTGCGGCGGCCGCTCGCTCCGCTACGGCACCATGCGGGACAACGTGCTGGCCATCGACGCGGTCCTGCCGGACGGGACGCCGGCCCGGTTCGGCCCGGTGGACAGGACGGAGCTCGCCCGGAACGAGGCCGGACCCGTCCGCGATCTCCTCCGCGACGTCCTCGCCATCGGCGGGCGCGAGGCGGCGGAGGTGCGGGCCCGCTTCCCGGCCGTGCAGCGCCGGGTCGGCGGCTACAACCTCGACGCGCTCCTGCCGGAGCGGCCGAACGCGGCGCATCTTCTCGTCGGTTCGGAAGGCACGCTCGCCTTCTCGACCGCGATCGAGCTGAAGCTGTGGCCGCTCCTCGGCCCGAAGGTGCTGGGAATCTGCCATTTCGGCTCGTTCCACGAGGCCATGGACGCGGCCCAGCACCTCGTCCGGCTCAGGCCGATCGCGGTCGAGCTCGTGGACCGGACCATGATCGGCCTCGGGCGCGAGATCGCGCTCTTCCGGCCGGTGATCGAGCGCGTCGTGCGGGGCGACCCGGACGCCCTCCTCATCGTCGAGTTCGCGGAGGAGAGCGAGGCGGAGAACGCCCGCAAGCTCGCGCTCCTGTCCGAGCTGATGGGTGATCTCGGCTTCGGCTGGGACCGGGACACCCGCCGCCGGGGCGGCGTCGTGGAGGCGAGCGAACCCGCGCTCCAGGCGGACGTCGCGGCGTTCCGGGCCGCGGGGCTCAACGTCATGATGTCCATGAAGAGCGCCGGCAAGCCCGTGTCCTTCGTGGAGGATTGCGCGGTGCCCCTGCCGCGCCTCGCCGAATACACGGACAGGCTCACGGAGATCTTCGCCCGGCACGGAACGCGCGGAACCTTCTACGCCCACGCCTCCGAAGGCTGCCTGCACGTCCGGCCCGTCCTGAACCTCAAGCTCGACCGCGACGTCGCGGCGATGCGGGCCATCGCGGAGGAGGCCTTCGCGGCCGTGCGCGAGTTCAAGGGCTCGCATTCCGGCGAGCACGGCGACGGCATCGTCCGGTCCGAGTTCCACGAGGCGATGTTCGGGACGAGGCTCGTGCGCGCCTTCGAGGAGGTGAAGGACGCCTTCGACCCGGAGGGCGGTCTCAACCCTGGGAAAATCGTGCGGCCCCAGCGCATGGACGACCGGAACCTGTTCCGCTTCCCGCCCGGCTATGCCGTGCCGGATCGGCAGAATGCCCTCGACTGGTCCGATTATCCGGGCGGGGCCGGTGGGCTCGGGGGCGCGGTCGAGATGTGCAACAACAACGGCGCCTGCCGGTCGCTCGCCGGCGGCGTCATGTGCCCGTCCTACCGGGTGACCCGGAACGAGCGTGACGTCACGCGAGGGCGCGCCAACACGCTCCGGCTCGCGCTGTCCGGCCAGCTCGGGCCGGACGCGCTCTCGGCGGACGCGATGCTGGACACGATGGAGCTCTGCGTGTCCTGCAAGGCGTGCCGCCGCGAATGCCCGACGGGCGTCGACATGGCCCGCATGAAGATCGAGGTCCTGGCCGATCGCAACGCCAGGCGCGGCCTGCCGCGCCGCGACCGGCTCGTCGCCTTCCTGCCGCGCTACGCTCCATGGGCCGCGTGGGCGGCGCCGCTCCTGAACCTCCGCAACCGGAGCCCGCTCCTGCGGCGCTTCACTGAACGGGCGTTCGGGATCAGCGCGCGCCGCTCCCTCCCGGCCTTCCGGCGGGATGTGTTCCGGGCGCCCGCATCCGTCGGCCCGGCCGCCGGCCGGGAGGTCGTGCTGCTCGCCGACACCTTCAACCGCTATTTCGACCGCGAGAACCTCGACGCCGCGCTCCGGGTGCTGGTCGCGGGCGGCTACAGGGTGCACCTGCCCGCCGCTCGGAGCGGCTCACGGCCGCTCTGCTGCGGCCGCACGTTCCTGGCGGCCGGCCTCGCCGACGAGGCCCGGCTGGAGCTGGACCGGCTGGTCACGGCGCTGGCGCCCTTCGCGGGGCGCGGCGTGCCGATCGTCGGGCTGGAGCCGAGCTGCCTTCTGACGCTCCGCGACGAGCTCGGCGCCCTGCGCCGGGACGAGGATGCGGCGGCCGTCGCCGGACGGGCGCTGCTGCTGGAAGAGTTCCTCGATGCCGAGACGGAGGCGGGGCACCTCAGGCTGCCGCTCGGCCCGGTGGGCGAGACCGCGCTGCTGCACGGCCATTGCCACCAGAAGGCCTTCGGCGCGATCCGGCCGGTGGAGCGCGTGCTCGGGCTTATCCCGGGCCTGACGGTCCGGACGGTCGAATCGAGCTGCTGCGGGATGGCCGGGGCCTTCGGCTACGGCTCCGGGACCATCGACGCGTCCTTCGCCATGGGCGAGGCGTCGCTCCTGCCCGCCATGCGGGAGGCCGCGCCCGGCACGATCCTCGTCGCCGACGGGACGTCGTGCCGCCACCAGATCGCGGACGGGGCAGGCCGCGAGGCCCTCCATGTCAGCCGCGTGCTGGCGATGAGCCTGGACAGGGCGTGACGGGGCGCTTCGCCCGTGTTGACATCCTGTCCGGCGGCCGTTAGACGCCGACCCTCAATCGAGCTTGAGGATAGTCGCGCGATGCCCCGTTCGGGGTGTCGGCCCGCCGCTTTTTCCGGGCGAGCGGGCGCGAACGCGTCCGGAACGGCGGAGCGTCGGACACGGCGCTCGTGGAGAGGCTGACGTGGCCCGTATCGCAGGCGTTAACATCCCGACCAACAAGCGCGTCGTCATCGCGCTCCAGTACATTCACGGAATCGGCGCCAGGAAGGCCGAGGAGATCGTCGAGAAGGTCTCCATCCCGGCGGAGCGCCGGGTCAATCAGCTCACGGATGCCGAGGTCCTGCAGATTCGCGAGACGATCGACCGCGACTACATGGTCGAGGGCGACCTCCGCCGCGAGGTCTCCATCAACATCAAGCGCCTGATGGATCTCGGCTGCTACCGGGGCCTCCGGCACCGCCGCAACCTCCCGGTTCGGGGCCAGCGCACCCACACCAACGCCCGCACCCGCAAGGGCAAGTCGAAGCCGATCGCCGGCAAGAAGAAGTGAGCCTCGGCGCGCTCTGCGCGCCGCGGACTCACCCTCGGGCTTGACCCGAGGGTCTCGACGTCGAGGGCTGAACCCTTCGCGTCGGGGTGGCCGGGACAAGCCCGGCCATGACGCGGGTCAGGGTTGGCTCACTCGCCACTCCCCGACTGATCACCTCCATCCCGAGCGCCTGGAATGACGGGCGCGCCTGAAGGATCGAAGACATGGCCAAGGAAGCGACCCGCGTCAAACGGCGCGAGCGGAAGAACATCGTGTCGGGCGTCGCGCACGTCCACGCCTCGTTCAACAACACCCTGATCACCATCACGGACGCTCAGGGGAACACGATCTCCTGGTCGTCCTCCGGCTCCATGGGGTTCAAGGGCTCGCGGAAGTCGACGCCCTACGCCGCCCAGGTCGCGGCCGAGGACGCGGCCCGCAAGGCATCCGAGCACGGCATGCGGACCCTCGAGGTCGAGGTCTCGGGTCCGGGCTCCGGCCGCGAATCGGCCCTGCGCGCGCTCCAGGCGACGGGGTTCACGGTGACCTCCATCCGCGACGTGACGCCGATCCCGCATAACGGCTGCCGGCCGCGCAAGCGTCGCCGCGTCTGAGCATCGCGGGGCGCGAGCCCCGTATCAGCCGCACCTATCCGCAGGGCCGGCGCCATCCGCGCCGCCCTGATCCCGCATTCCGAGGGGAATATCCGCTATGCAGAAGAACTGGAAGGAACTCATCAAGCCGAACAAGCTCGACGTCGCGCAGAGCGACGATCCGAAGCGGGTCGCCACCATGGTGGCCGAGCCGCTCGAGCGGGGCTTCGGCACGACCCTCGGCAACGCGCTCCGGCGGGTTCTCCTGTCCTCCCTCCAGGGCGCGGCCGTCACCTCCGTCCAGATCGACGGCGTGCTGCACGAGTTCTCGTCCATTCCGGGCGTCCGGGAAGACGTGACGGACATCGTCCTGAACATCAAGACGGTCGCGATCCGGATGCAGGGCGACACGGCCAAGCGCCTGACGCTCCGCAAGACGGGGCCCGGCACCGTCACGGCGGGCGACATCTCGACCACGGGCGACATCCACATCCTGAACCCGGAACTCGTGCTCTGCACGCTGGACGAGGGCGCGGAGATCCGGATGGAGTTCACGGTCGCGGCCGGCAAGGGCTACGTCCCGGCCGAGCGCAACCGTCCCGAGGATGCGCCGATCGGCCTCATCCCGGTCGACAGCCTGTTCTCGCCGGTGAAGAAGGTCTCCTACCGGGTCGAGAACACCCGCGAGGGTCAGGACCTCGACAAGGACAAGCTGACCATGACGGTCGAGACCAACGGCACCTTGTCGCCGGAGGACGCCGTCGCCTACGCGGCCCGCATCATCCAGGACCAGCTCTCCGTTTTCGTGAATTTCGAGGAGCCGCGCCGCGAGGAGGCGCAGACGCTGGCGCCGCAGCTGCCCTTCAACCCGGCGCTCCTGAAGAAGGTGGACGAGCTCGAGCTCTCCGTCCGGTCGGCGAACTGCCTGAAGAACGACAACATCGTGTACATCGGCGACCTGATCCAGAAGTCGGAGGGCGAGATGCTGCGCACCCCGAATTTCGGACGCAAGTCGCTGAACGAGATCAAGGAGGTCCTGGCCGGAATGGGCCTGCATCTCGGAATGGAGATCGCCGGCTGGCCGCCGGAGAACATCGAGGACCTCGCGAAGCGCTTCGAGGAGCATTACTGACAGGAAGCGCGTTCTCGCGCTCCCCGTCATGGCCGGGCTTGGCCCGGCCATCTCGTACCGGATGAGGCGCAGGCGTGGATGGCCGGGCCGAGCCCGGCCATGACGTCAAGACGAGAAAGAACGAGCGGCCGTACCTTGGCACGGCGGCCGCCAGCATCAGGAGAGCCACACCATGCGTCACGGGTTTCGTGGCCGGCGGTTCAACCGCACGGCCGAGCACAGGAAGGCGATGTTCGCCAACATGTGCGCCGCGCTCATCAAGCACGAGCAGATCGTCACGACCCTTCCGAAGGCGAAGGACCTCCGGCCGGTGATCGAGAAGCTGATCACCCTCGGCCGGCGCGAGGACCTGCACGCGCGGCGGAACGCCATGGCGCAGCTCCGCGACGACGCCACCGTGAAGAAGCTCTTCGCCGTGCTCGGGCCGCGCTACAAGGAGCGGCCGGGCGGCTACACGCGCGTTCTGAAGGCCGGCTTCCGCCAGGGCGACAACGCGCCGATGGCCGTGATCGAGTTCGTGGATCGCGACGTGGACGCCAAGGGCCGGGATTCCGGCCCGACCATGAAAAGCGACGCGGACGGCGAATAGAGGGCGCCTGACCGGCCGTCCGGCGCCGGGCACCTCCCCGTAACCACCCTCGTGCGAGTCTCCGGCTCGCATGAACGTCGCCATCATCGCCGACCACGCGGCCGCGACAGGCGGCGCCCCCGCCGTCGCCATCCGGTCGGCGCTGGCCTTGGCGGAGGCGGGCGCCCGCGTCACCTATCTCAGCGGTCTCGGCACGCCGGCCGACCCGCGCCTCGCCGACGGGGCCGTGCGGCATCTCGGCCTCGGTCTCACGGACGTGTGGGACCGGCCGGCGCTGGCCGGCGCCGCGTCGGGCATCTGGAGCCGGGAGACCTCGCGCCGCCTCCGCGACGTGGTGGCGGGGCTGCCGCCCGACAACGTGCTGCATCTCCATCAGTGGACGCGGGCGTTCTCGCCCAGCATCTTTCCCGTCCTGCTCGCGTCCGGGCACCCGCTCGTCGTCACGCTGCACGACTACTTCGTGGCCTGCCCGAACGGGGTCTATTACCGGTTCGACCGGGAGGAGCCCTGCCGGCTGCGGCCTCTGTCGCTCTCCTGCTTGGCCGTACCGTGCGACCCGCGCTCGTCCGCCCACAAGGCCGTGCGGGTGTTGCGCAGCGCCGCGACCGCCGCCGCGATCCGGGGGCGCGCCTTCGACATCGTGCACGTGTCCGACCGGAGCGCCCGGACGATGGCGCCCTTCCTGCCGGCCGCGCTCCGGCAGCACCGTATCGACAACCCGGGCGAGATCGAGCGGGCCCCGGCCGTCGCGATCGGGGACGGGAGCGCGATCGCCTAGCTGGGCCGGCTGGCGCGCGAGAAGGGGGCGGATCTCGTCGCCGCGGCGGCGCGGGCGGCCGGGGTGCCGGCCCTGTTCATCGGGGAAGGTCCGACCGAGGCCGACATCCGGGCCGCCCATCCCGAGGCGGAGATCCTTGGCTGGCGCCCGCGCGCGGAGGTCGAGACGCTGCTCCGCACCCGCGTGCGGGCGGTCGCGGCGCCCTCGCGCTGGTTCGAGACGGGACCGCTCACGGTCTACGAGGCGCTGGCCTCCGGGCTGCCGGCCGTGGTCTCGGAGCGCTCGGGCGCGTCCGAGAAGGTCTGCGACGGCGAGACGGGCTTCGTGGTCGCGCCCGAGGTCGGCGCGCTGTCGGAGGCGTTCCTGGCGCTCGCCGACACCGCCCTCGCACGCCGCCTGGGATCGGCCGCCTACGCGGCCTATTGGGCGGCCCCGCTCACGCCTGAACGTCATGCGGAGCGCCTGCTCACGCTCTACGGAGAGATCCTCTCGCGACGGTCGTGATCTGGACCGCCGCGCCCCGCGGTCTCATATCGGCCGGAACGCCGCGGATCGAATCGTCATGGCCGTCCGAACACGCTTGCCGCTCGCCTCCCTCGCCGTCCTCGGGCTCGGGGTAGCGGCCCTTCCTCTCCCGGCTGCCGCGCAGAGCCGCGCCGTCCCGGAGACCCGCCAGCAGGTGTCCCTTTCCTTCGCGCCCGTGGTCCGGATCGCGATGCCGTCCGTGGTCAACGTCTACGGCGCCCGGACGGAGAAGACCCGCCGCAGCGCCGGCATGGACGAGTTCCTGCGCCGCTTCTTCGGGGAGGGTGGCGGCGGCGGCCCGGCCATGCCCCGCGACCGGGTGCAGCGGTCGCTGGGTTCGGGCGTCGTGGTGGACGGGTCGGGGCTCGTCGTCACCAACAACCACGTCATCGAGAACATGACGGAGGTGAAGGTGGCTCTGCCCGACCACCGGGAGATCGAGGCCGAGATCGTGCTGCGCGATCCTCGCACGGACCTGGCCGTGCTCCGGCTGAAGGCGGCCGGCCTGAAGCCGCTCGAGATCGGCGACCCGGACGCGCTCGCGGGCGGCGACTGGGTGCT
>CALMTJ010000310.1:2710-4997 GCA_937872715.1 uncultured Methylobacteriaceae bacterium | reverse complement strand
GGATCGTGGAGGGCGCCGGGCTGCGGGCCGTCCGCGTCACGGTCCCGGCCGGGGAGGGGAGCAAGGGATTCGCCCGCCTCCGCGAGCTCTGCGACCGCCTGCTGGCGGAGAGGATCGAGCGCGGCGACCTCGTCGTCGCGCTGGGCGGCGGCGTGGTCGGCGACCTGTCCGGCTTCGCGGCCGCCATCACCCGCCGCGGCATCCGGTTCGTCCAGGTCCCGACGACGCTGCTGGCGCAGGTCGATTCCTCCGTCGGCGGCAAGACGGGCATCAACACGGGGGCGGGCAAGAACCTGGTCGGCGCCTTCCACCAGCCCTCCCTCGTCCTCGCCGACACGGCGCTCCTCGACACCCTCACGCCGCGCGAGATGCGGGCGGGCTACGCGGAAACGGTCAAGTACGGGCTGATCGACGACCCCTCCTTCTTCCGGTGGTGCGAGGGGCATTGGCCGGCCGTCCTGGAGGGCGGGCCGGAGCGGGACCGCGCGGTGGCGCAGGGCTGCCGGGCGAAGGCCGCGATCGTGGCGCGGGACGAACGGGAGGAGGGCGATCGCGCCCTGCTGAACCTCGGCCATACGTTCGGGCACGCGCTCGAGCGCATCGTGGGCTATGACGGTTCGAGGCTCGTCCACGGGGAGGCCGTCGCGATCGGCATCGCCCAGGCCTTCCGCTTCTCCGCCCGCCAGGGCCTCTGCCCGAGGGCGGAGGCGGAGCGCGTCGAGGCGCATCTCGCCGCGGCCGGGCTGCCGACCCGCCTCGCTCAGGTTCCGGGCGGGGCGGGCTCGCCCGACGACATCCTGGCCGCGATGGCGCAGGACAAGAAGGTGAAGGCCGGCCGTCGCACTTTCATCCTGGCCCGGGGCATCGGCCGGAGCTTCATCGCGGACGGAATAGAGGCGGAGACCGTGCGGGACTTCCTGGGGGACGAGATCGGGTCCGGGCACAACCATGGGTGAGGAGGCGTCGCACAACCTGTGGCTCGCGGCCTCCGTGGTCCTGGGCTCGCTCCTCCTGTCCGCCTTCTTCGCCGGGGCGGAGACGGCGTTCACGGCGGCGTCGCGCGCCCGCATGCTGGCGCTCGAGAAGTCGGGCGATGCCCGCGCCATCATCGTCAACCGTCTGCTCGGCACGCGCGAGCGCTTCATCGGCGCCATGCTGATCGGCTACAACATCGTGGCGATCGGAGCCTCCTCGCTCACGACCAGCGTCCTGATCGGGCTCGTCGGCAAGGAAGGCGTGCTCTACGCGACCGTCATCATGTCGCTGCTCGTCATCATCTTCGCGGAGGTGATGCCGAAGACGATCGCGATCAACTCCCCGGACCGCGTCTCCCTCTTCATCGCCCGCCCGGTCGCCTGGACGGTGGCGTTGTTCGGCCCCGTCACCATCATCATCGAGGGGATCGTCCGGCTGATGCTGAAGCCCTTCGGCATCGATATCGGCCGGCACGAGGCCATCCTGTCGGCCACGGAGGAGATCCGCGGTCAGCTCGACCTCCTGCACAAGGAGGGCGGCGTGGTGAAGGAGGAGCGCGACATGCTGGGCGGCCTCCTCGACCTGAACGACCTGTCCGTCTCCGAGATCATGGTCCACCGCACCTCCATGCAGGGGATCGACGCCTCGCTGCCGGGCGGCGAGATCGTCCGGGAGGTGCTGGCCTCGCCGTATACGCGGCTGCCGCTGTGGCGCGACGATCCCGACAACATCGTCGGCGTGCTCCACGCGAAGGACCTCCTGAGGGCCATCGAGGCGAATGGCAGCGAGACGAGGATCGACGTGGAGGCGGTCGCCATCCCGCCCTGGTTCGTCCCCGACACGACGAGCCTGCGCGACCAGCTCAAGGCCTTCCTGTCGAAGAAGCAGCATTTCGCGCTGGTGGTCGACGAGTACGGCGACCTGATGGGTCTCGTGACGCTCGAGGACATCCTGGAGGAGATCGTCGGCGAGATCGCGGACGAGCACGACGTGCTGGTCCAAGGCGTCCGGCCCCAGCCGGACGGCTCCGTGCAGGTCGACGGGTCCGTCCCGATCCGCGATCTGAACCGCGTGATGGATTGGGAACTGCCGGACGCGGAGGCCACCACGGTGGCGGGGCTCGTGATCCACGAGGCGCAGACCATCCCGGATCAGGGGCAGGTCTTCAATTTCCACGATTTCCGCTTCGAGGTGCTCCGGCGCGCCCGCAACCGCATCACCTCGCTTCGCATCTCGCCCGCCGAGACCCGCGGACGGGAGCCGCCGGCCGCCTGAGGCGCCGGCGGCCGGCCGCGCAGGCGGCCGTCCTCAT
>CALMTJ010000310.1:553-2700 GCA_937872715.1 uncultured Methylobacteriaceae bacterium | reverse complement strand
TCCCCGATCTGCCGCGGTTCTGACATGGGCTCCGTCCTTCGTCCGCGCACCGAGGCGCGACGGCCGGCCGCGACGATGGTCGCGGCCGGCCTTTGAAAAACGCGGCGAGGAACCGCCCGGCCGCTCAGGCGGCCTTCCTCATCGGCTCGGGCTCGCTCTCCATCGCCCGCATGTAGACGTCGAGCAGGGTGTCGTGCTCGTCGCGCTCCTCCTCGTCCTGCTTCCGGAGCTTGATGATCTCCTTCAGGATCTTGACGTCGAAACCCTCGCCCTTGGCTTCGGCGAAGACCTCCTTCTTGCTCTCGTTCAGCTCCTGCAGCTCGGTCTCGAGCTGCTCCACCCGCTCGATAAACGATCGGATCCGATCGCCCGCCACGCCCACCGTATCACCGCCATCCGCCATGGTTACTCCTCGCCGAAGACGAACGGTAGGATCGTCAGGATCGGCCGGAGCTCAAGCGGGACCGGTCGGGACGGTCAACGGAAGGTAAACGGTCGCGGGGGCGGCCCTCAGGCTTCGACCTTGTCCGGCAAGGGGAAGAGCGTGCAGAACCGTCGAGCCAGCCTCCGGTCGCCGCTGACGACGAGGGAGCCCGCGGCTTCCACGCTGTCGAGCTGTCCACCGTAGACCGCGGCCGCGAGGGTCGGAGCGCTGCCCTCGAAGACGACCTGCGCGTCGTGGAGATCGTCGCGGGCCACGGCGATGGTCCCGTCGGCGATCCGCGCCAGGAAGGTCTCGGCCCCGAACCGGAAGCCGATCGCGGCGGCGAGCCCGGCCGCCCGGACGGGGTCGAACATCGTCCGGAACGAGATCAGGATGGAGACGGGGCTGATGGGCAGCGTCGGGTCATGGCCCGGAGAGCGGGCGGCCCCGCGCCCGAGCGCCGCCATGATCGGCTCGCTCTCGTAGCCCCACGGCGTCAGCTCGTACACCTGAGCGGGCGCAGGCGGCGGCAGCCTCCGCCGGAGAAGGACGCCGCTCGCCTCGAGGCCTTCGAGACGCTGCGTGAGCACGTTCGCGCTGATCCCGGGAAGGTCCGCCTTCAGGTCGCTGAAGCGCTTCGGCCCGAGCAGGAGCTCACGCATGACGAGCAACGCCCAGCGCTCCCCGACGAGGTCCAAGGCATGGGCCGTGCCGCAGGCATCCTCGTATCGGCGCCGGGTCGCGTCGCGTGTCTGAGTTATATTTTCTAACTTCACGCTTGCAATATATAACGAGATGGGTTTAGCTTCAAGCCGAACGGAAGGAGGGTACATGTCCAAGCTGATCTTCGTGAGCCTGCCGGTGAGCGACCTGCCGCGCTCGGTCTCGTTCTACGAGGCCGTCGGCGCCACGAGGGACCCGCGATTCTCGGACGGCACGGCCGCCTGCATGACGTTCTCGGACACGATCCACGCCATGTTGCTGACCCACGACAAGTTCCGCACGTTCACGCCGCGGGCGATCCCGGACCCGAGAACGACGAGCCAGGTCCTGCTCTGCATGTCGGCCGATTCGCGCGACGAGGTGGACACCCTGGTGAGCCGGGCGGAGGCCGCCGGCGGCGCGCCGGATCCGTCGCCCGTCGACGATCACGGATTCATGTACGGACGCAGCTTCGAGGATCCGGACGGGCACATGTGGGGCGTGACCTGGATGGATATGGCGGCGTTCGCGTCGGCGTCCGAGGGCTGACGTGATGGCCTCCGCATCTCCCACGCCCGGTCGGGGCTCGATCTGGTCCGGCCGGATATTGAGCAGTCTCGTGACCGCCTTCATGCTGATGGACGCGGCCATGAAGCTTCCGCCGCTCCAGCCCGTCACCGAGACGGCCGCGACGCTCGGCTGGCCGACCGATCCGACCACCTGGCGCGTGCTGGGAGCGGTCCTGATCGGCGCGACGTTCCTCTACGCGATCCCCCGCACCGCCGTGCTCGGAGCCGTCATCCTCACCGCCTATATGGGCGGGGCGGTCGCGACTCATGCCCGGATCGGCTCGCCGCTCGCGACGCACACGTTCTTCGGCGTCTATGTCGGGATCGCCGTCTGGCTTGGCCTGTGGCTTCGAATGCCCGAGCTCCGCGCCCTACTACCGCTTCGGCACGGCCGAGGCTGAGCCCGCGGCCGCGGCCGGAGGAGACCGACATGTCCGCAGACGAACACACCC
>CALMTJ010000310.1:0-543 GCA_937872715.1 uncultured Methylobacteriaceae bacterium | reverse complement strand
CGGCCCACCCCCACCGGAACATCGTGAGATAGGCCGCGGCGCCGCCCGCGACCGGCTTCCGCGTCTTCACCCGGCGCCTGACGGAATGGTGGACGCCGCCGCCCTACCGCACGACGGCGTTCGTGCTCGACCTCAGGCCGGGAGGGCGTTTCTCGACCACCATGCAGGGCCCGGACGGGCCGGCGATGACGAACGAAGGTGTGATCCTCGACGTGGAAGCGGACCGCAGGATCGTCTTCACCGACGCGTTCCGGCCGGGCTGGATCCCCCAGCAGGCCTTCATGGTCGCGACGATCACGTTCGAGCCGGACGGGGAGGGGACGCGCTACAGCGCCCGCGTCAACCACTGGAGCGAGGAAGCGAAGGCCCGCCACGAGGCGATGGGGTTCGAGGCCGGGTGGAGCACGGTCGCCGGGCAGCTCGCCGGCCTGGCCGAAGCCGAACACGCCTGAGGAGAACGGGCCGGCGGCGCGCTACCCTCCCGCGACCACCGACAGGGTGGGACGGGCCGATGCGGGCGGGGCGGGCGTCGGCTCGCCGGCC
>CALMTJ010000309.1:346-7483 GCA_937872715.1 uncultured Methylobacteriaceae bacterium | reverse complement strand
ATGTAGCGTTGCGGCACGATACAAGAATATAGTCCTGTGTGGTGCCCGTCAAGATTGCTTGGAGGAGGCGGCTTTACCTCCTCCCGCGGTCCTGCTCCCGGCTGGGGGAGGGACGACCCGCCCGGCCGTCCGGCCCAGGGTAGGGGTGGTGCAGAATGGAGCGCCGGCGGTGCTTCCTGCCCGACCCCCAACCCGGGCGGCGCCTCTTGCCTGCTCGGCCCCGCGACCTGCGTCTAGACTCCTGCGGTCTGACTGATCTCTCCCGAACAGTCGGGCGAGAAGTGCTCCTTAGCCATGCCCGCTGCGCCTCACGTTGAAGAGCGTGGAGGAGATCTGAGAAGGTGTGGCGCGGCTCGCTCAAGTGTGCTTCGTGCGTACGTGGGCGTCACAGCACGGTGAACGCACGCCCGATTAGGTGACCGAGCATCTCTGGGCGGTGGGAGGAAACGAAGCAAGGACGGAGCGGCTAAGACGTGGTGGACTATAAGACTCAGCGCGTCCGCGATCCCGTTCACGGGCTGATTGTGTTCGAAGACGACGGCCCCAATGCTCCGCGCGATCAAGTCGCTTGGGCGCTACTAAATACTCCTGAAATGCAGCGACTCCGGCGCATCCGCCAGCTTGGTGTCTCGGAGTTCACCTTTCCTGGTGCGACGCACTCGCGGTTTGCGCATTCCATCGGGGTTTTTCACGTCGCGCGCCAGCTCGCCCGCATTCTTGAACGCGTCCTGCCGTCTCCGGAATGGCAGGCTGATCGCGCCGAGGTCGCCTGCTTCGCAGCCTTAGTACACGATGTCGGGCATGGTCCTTTTAGCCACGCCTTTGAGCGCGTCCAAAGGGAGCGAAATGTCGAAAAGGACCACGAGGACTGGTCGGCTGAGATCATCTTAGCAGAGACAGGTTCCATCCGGCCCATCTTGGAGCGGCGGCGGAAAGGCATGGCACAAGACGTGGCTGACCTGTTGCGCGCAAAGGACCCGGACGATGCCTATCATGCGATCGTCTCATCGTCGTTGATGCCGATCGTCTCGACTACCTGCGTCGCGATAAGCTGATGACAGGGAGCGGCGCGGGCGCAATTGATTACGACTGGCTGCTGGACAATTTGGTCATCCGGGGCGTGCCAATCGGCTCCGACGACGCGACAGGCGAGGTCATGCGAACGTTTTGCCTGCGTCGCCGAGCCCTTCAAGCAGCGGAAAGCTTCTTACTCGGCCGCTACCACCTGTTCGAGCAGGTCTACCTTCATAAGACCACGCGCGGCATGGAGACGATCGTAGGCCGCTTACTCCGCGCGATTGCGAACGCCGCCTCGAAACAGGAAAGCGCTCGGATCGGACTCGACCAGCGCGAACCCTTGGTCGCATTCTTTGCGTCGCAGGACAGTCTAGTTGAATGCTATCTAGCTCTTGACGATACCACAATCTGGTCTGCTGCCACTCGCGTGGCAGGCGGCTGCGACGAGGACGCTCGCGGCGTTGCGCGTCGCCTGCTTGATCGTCAAAGGCTTGCATGTCTCGATCTGGAAACCGCATACCCGCGGAAGTTCGCCGAGTCTCTGGATGGTGCTCAGGCACGATGGCGGCAACAGGCCGAGCGCATCGACGCAGAAGTTAAGGACGAGCTCGGGATCGTGAAGGACGTGGTGACATTTAACGCCTACGGTGAGATCGGAGAGGATAAGACTCGCGCGCATAAGCGGCTCGCGATTTCGGTGGATGAAGGTCCACCGCGCGAGATCACATCCTTATCGGATGCGCTCGCGGCCTTGCCACGGAGGGAATTAATCCGCTACTATTTTGATTCTACCGACGCCCGAAGGCGCGTGAGGGAGGCGGTCGGATGAGCGCTCGCGAGCTTGTCGCCGGGGCGATTTCCCTTGCGGGTGGATCAGTAATTGGTCGTGTCCGGTTACAAAAAGTGATGTACCTGCTGACTAAGAAGGGGCTCGGCGGCCCCTTCCGGTTTTCGTACCATCACTACGGCCCGTTTTCGCGAGATGTCGATGAGGCAATCTCCGACGCCAAGGCTTTCTGCGGATTACGGGAGGCAACGCGACATCGCGAGCTAGACGGAGCTCCATTTAGCGTTTTCGAACTTCCCGCTACGGCTGCGCACCAGCTTCCTTCCTCCTTCGGGAACCTCGTTGTGGAGCAAGCACGGGCAGACATCGCCTGCATGAATGCGGTGACTTCGACCGTGATCGAGGTCGCCGCTACGATCTTTTGGTTGAAGCACGAGGAGCGCGTCCCGGATTGGCGGGTGGAGTTGATCCGCCGCAAGGGGGCGAAAGCCGGTTCGGGCCGCATCGATGAGGCGCTGGCGCTATTGGTGGAGCTCGGGCTCGAAAGTGGCCCTGCGATGGCCTGATACAACCTTCAAGAACTGCCAGCCGACGCCCGCCGCCTAATAGATGTTACCCGGCTCTATATCGCTTTACGATTTGCTAGAAGTCGGCGGCGCGCAGGTGCTTCCCGCCTCGCAGCTGGACGCTGCCAGCGTCAGGTCTTAGCTCACCCTCACTATCCCGCGCCTGATATCTCTTCCCACCGCTTCCCCTCGCATCTCAGCGTCGGCGAAGCGGTCGACCTCGACCTTCTTATCGCTCATCACCGAGCGGGCGAGGGTTAAGCGGGTGGGCTCGTCCTCGATCGGATGCCGTATTCGGCCTTGGGGCGCTCGCGCAGCGCGTCGAGCTGGAGGGCGCCGACGACCGCGTGCGAGCCGTCCCCGGCAGGAAGAGCGGGACCACGCCCTCCTCGGCCACCTAGGGAGGGGCACCGGAGCGGCCTTGACTCACACGATGAACTAGGAATATAGTCTGAAAAACGGAGGAGCGACATGGGTGGGCTTCGACGAGAGATCGACGACCTCCAGCGGGTCGTACGAGCCGAACGCGCGTCTCGTCGGGGCTTCCTCGCCTCCTTGGCGCTGACGCGATTCGTGAGGGTCTACCGCAAGTACGATCCCGATCAGCCGCGGGACGATCGAGGCCGATGGGCAGAGACGGGATCGGGGGAGGACGATCCCCGGGCCGAGACGACCGGCGCGACTGCGGTGCGGCGCTACCGGACCGGAGACCCGACGATCGACGCCGTGACGGAAGTCCTGGAGAACGCGGTCGCGGACGCGATGGAGCAGGCGGGGCCAGGCTCCGGGCCGGCCTACGGCACCAAGGTCCACGAACTCTTCGCCCGAGGCGTCGTCGCGGCCGACATCCCGGGGATCAGGCAGTCGGGCGTCGAGGTCACGCTTCTCCTTGGGGAGCCCTCACCATACGGCGCGGAGGACAGCGTGAGGACGGACGTGCTCCTGCGGAGCCGCCCGGATGCGACCGGGTCGGTCGTCGCCATCTGGGACCTGAAGACCGGATCCGCAACGCTATCGCCGTCGCGCGCCGGAGAGCTGCGAAGGGGTGCGGGAGTCGGCCTCGATGTTCCCGTGATCGAGCTTCACGCCATCAAAGGAGTGTCGGTGAAGGCGATCCTGTCCCGGACGGAGGTCTGACGATGCAGACGGAACACTACGTCCTTACGCAGGTGCCGCTCACCTCCCTCTCCTCCTGGCAGGACGCGATCGACGCCGAGGACTGGCCGCTGCGTCTCATCGGGCATGATGGATCGCTCCTCGCCGGGGCGACCGTCCAGGCCGAGCTGAAGGGGCACCCGACCGAGTTCATCCTCGAGTTCCTCACCCGACCGGATTTCGCCGCTCGCTGGAATTTCGTCTCCGTCCCGACAACCTGGCGCCATTGCGTCCGCATCGCGGAGCGCCGTCCCAAGCCGTATGACCTGCGCGTCCGCTCCGCCATCGCGTCCGTGGTCGCGGCATGCGCCTACGGCCTGCGGACGGAGGGAGCATGGTGCGTCCCCTCGACGGAGGCCCGGAACCCACAAGACATGAGCGCAGTCCGCGATGGCCTCCGGCGAGACCTGCCGGTCTGGCTCGAGGTGTTCATCGACAAGCCGGACCTGGCTCCGAATCGCCGCTGATCGGGCCGGGCGTCTGCCGTCCTACCCCGCCCCGTCCCGCGCCTGATACGTCTTCACGTCGGTGAACCGCACGTCCTCCCACCTGTCCGCCTCGTATTGCAGGCCGTAGGCGGAGGGCGCCAGGAACACGGGCGCCCCATCCAGGTCCTTGGCCATGGCCGAGCCGTGGGAGGCGGCGAAGCGGTCGACCTCGCCGCGCTTGTCCGTCATCACCCAGCGGGCGAGGGTGAAGCGGGTGGGCTCGTAATCGATCGGGATGCCGTATTCGGCCTTGAGGCGCTCGCGCAGCACGTCGAGCTGGAGGGCGCCGACGACGCCCACGATGGCGGGCGAGCCGTCCCCCGGCAGGAAGAGCTGGACGACGCCCTCCTCGGCCATCTGCTGCAAGGCCTCGCGGAGCTTCTTCGCCTTCATCGGGTCGGAGAGCTTGATGCGCCGCATGATCTCGGGCGCGAAGGACGGGACGCCGTTGAAGGCGAGGTCCTCGCCCTCCGTCAGCGTGTCGCCGATGCGGAGCGTCCCGTGGTTCGGGATGCCGACCACGTCGCCCGCATAGGCCTCGTCCGCGACCGCCCGGTCCTGCGCGAAGAAGAACTGGGGCGCGTTCAGCGCGATCGGCTTCCCCGTCCGGACGAGCTTCGCCTTCATGCCGCGGGCGAGCCGGCCGGAGCAGACCCGCATGAAGGCGATGCGGTCGCGGTGGTTCGGGTCCATGTTCGCCTGGATCTTGAAGACGAAGCCCGTCATGCCGCTCTCGCCGGGGGCGACGAGGCGCTTGTCGGCCTCCTGCCCGCGCGGCGGCGGCGCGACGGCGGCGAGCGAATCGATGAGGTCGCGCACGCCGAAATTCTTGAGCGCCGAGCCGAAGAACACAGGCGTCAGGTGCCCCTCCCGGAAGGGCGCGAGGGCGAAACGCTTCAGCCCCTCCTGCGCCAGCGTCACCTCCTCCAGCCAGGCGGCGCGCTCGTGTTCCGGCAGAAGGCCGATGCAGGCCGGGTCGTCCGGGCCGGTGACCGGGGTCGCGCCGGCATCCGCATCGAGCCGGCGGACGAGGTTGTTCGCGAGGTCGTAGGTGCCGGCGAAGGTCTGGCCGCGGCCGATCGGCCAGGTCACGGGCGCGGTGTCGAGCGCCAGCGTCTTCTCGATCTCGTCCAGGAGGTCGAACGGGTCGCGGCTCTCCCGGTCCATCTTGTTGATGAAGGTGACGATCGGGATGTCGCGGAGCCGGCACACCTCGAACAGTTTTCGCGTGCGGGCCTCGATGCCGCGGGCGGCGTCGATCACCATCACGGCCGAATCGACCGCGGTGAGGGTGCGGTAGGTGTCCTCCGAGAAGTCCTCGTGGCCGGGCGTGTCGAGGAGGTTGAAGACGCAGGATCCGTATTCGAACGTCATCACGGAGGTGACGACGGAGATGCCGCGCTCCTTCTCGATCGACATCCAGTCGGAGCGGGTCGAGACGCGGTTGCGCTTCGCCTTCACCTCGCCCGCGAGCTGGATGGCGCCGCCGAACAGGAGGAGCTTCTCCGTCAGCGTCGTCTTGCCGGCATCCGGGTGGGAGATGATCGCGAAGGTGCGTCGGCGCGCGGCCGGCGCCGGGGGCGAGGAGCGCTAAGGCGCCTCGGCCGGCGCCGGGGAGGGCGTGCTCATGGCGGGTCTGGCGATCTGCGGGGCCGCGTCGCGGCGAAATGTCTGCCGGGTGTGACCCGAAAAGCCCTATCCGCTTCCCGCCACCCCATCCATACTACCCCTCCCTGTAACGGACTGAAAGGAGGTGGTCTGGTGCTACATCGTTCTCACATGCGGTCGCCGATCGCCGTGACCCTGATCTCCGCCTCCTCCGAGGCGCGGGGCTGAAGGGATAGACGGCCGCGCTGCGAAGCGCCGCCGACGGTCTGATCGGACCGCCAGACGACGATGGAAGGGCCGCTCGAGAGGGCGGCCCTTCGCGTTTCCGAGTCTGGGATCACGGCGAGCCCCTGCCTGGGCCGCGAGGCGTCACCAGCTCACGCCGAGGCGGCGCGCGGCACTCGAGGGCTTGGCGTGCTCCAGTCGCTGCTGCAGCCTGTCGAGCGACCCCAGCGCGCGTTTCAGCTCGCGCTCGTCGTGATCCTCGGCCCGCACGTGCTCCAGAAGCTTCAGGCAGTTGCGGCGCGCCACGACCAGGGCCTTGGTGATGGCGGCGTCCGCGGTCACCAGGAGAGAGATGGCCTCCAGGTTCCAGCGGACCTTCAAGATCGCGACGTCTACGGTATCGCTGTCGAAGATATCGAGGCACGCCCTCGCCGAATCGAGATGCCTGACAAGTTTCTGGTCGATGGCCATCTCGACTTTCGGATACTGCCGGCGGTCCGAGACGACGTCCGTGCCGCGGCGCCTCCCCGAATGGATTCAAAAACCCCCTCCGTCAATGCGTCCCGAACATGCGGTCCCCGGCATCGCCGAGGCCCGGGACGATGTAGCCGTGCTCGTCCAGGCGCTCGTCGATGGCGGCCGTCCAGATCGGCACGTCCGGGTGCATGCCCTGGAAGTTGCGGATCCCCTCCGGTGCGGCCAGCAGGCAGGCGATACGGAGCTCTCGGGCGCCGCGCTCCTTCAGGCGGTCGACGGCCGCGATGGCCGAGTTGGCGGTCGCCAGCATCGGGTCCAGCACTAGGACGAGCCGGTCGGCGAGGTCGGACGGCGCCTTGAAGTAGTATTCCACCGCGGACAGCGTCTCCGGGTCGCGGTAGAGCCCGATATGCGCGACGCGGGCGGACGGCACGAGGTCGAGCATGCCGTCCAGGAACCCGACCCCCGCCCGCAGGATCGGCGCCAGCACGAGCTTCTTGCCGGCGAGCTGCGGCGCCGTCATGCGGGTCAGCGGCGTCTCGATCTCGACCGGCTCGATCGGCAGGTCGCGGGTGATCTCGTAGAGGAGCAGCATCCCGATCTCGTTCAGGAGCTGGCGGAACCCCTTGGTCGAGCGCGTCCGGTCGCGCATCAGCGTGAGCTTGTGCTGGACCAGCGGGTGATCGACGACCGTGACGCCCTGCATTCCGCTCTCCCGGGCCGCTTCGGCCGTCCCGCCATAGGGCCGCGCCCGGGGCGCGAGCGCAAGCGCCGGGTCAGAACACCGTCCCGTCGCTCGCGATCCGGAGAGGCG
>CALMTJ010000309.1:0-336 GCA_937872715.1 uncultured Methylobacteriaceae bacterium | reverse complement strand
GCTCCCCGCCGCGGCGCTCGGCCGCGAGGCGGCGGCCCGCCGCCCAGGTGCCGCCCTCCAGCACCCGGGCGAGCGGCATCTCCTCGGCCGACAGCCCGAGCTTCTCCCGCACGCCGACGGCGAGGCGGTCGAGCAGCGCGACCGTCAGCGCCCGCCACTCCACCACGAGCTCGGACCCGGGCTCGTGGGTGCGGGACCCGTCCGCCTCGTCCTTCAGCCGCAGCACGCCCGTGTCGAGCAGGAGGCCGCCGTTCCGGTATTCGGGCAGGCCGGTCAGCCCGTCGAGCTCCGTGACCCGGATGCCGGCATCGGCCAGCGGCTCGAGCAGGCTGTAGG
>CALMTJ010000308.1:488-4725 GCA_937872715.1 uncultured Methylobacteriaceae bacterium | reverse complement strand
GCGACATCCTCCTGCGGCTGCGGTACATCCTTCTCCCTCTGACGGCTCCGCCCGCCGGCGGGCGGAGCCGTGAGAGGGAGCAGGATGTACCGCAGCCGCAGGAGGATGTCGCCTGCGGGTTCTCGATCTTGAAGGATTGCCCGATGAGGTCGTCGACGAAATCCACGGTCGAGCCCTTCAGGAATTGAAGGGAGGTTTCGTCCACCAGCACCACGGCCCCGTCGCGCTCGACCAGGATGTCGTCCTCCTGCCGGGCCGTGTCGACGTCGTAGCCGTAGGAGAAGCCCGAGCATCCGCCGCCGTTGACGCTGATCCGCAGCATGGCGCCCTTCGGCTCCGTCCTGAGGATCTCGCCGATCCGCCGGGCGGCGCTGGCGGTCAGGGTGACGTCGTTCATCGGCCAGGTTCCCGGCTCGCGGCCTTGCTGCTTCGCGTTCCCGCAAGGTAAGGCGCGACCGGGACACCTGCAACCTCGGGACGGATGCGTGCGGCCACATGGTGAGCGCTGGCGGGCGCCCTACGGGGCCGATCCCGGCCGGAGCGGCGGACGCCTCCACCCGGACCCGCCTTCGCCGACCCGGACCGAGTTCCAGCGCGACCGGGACCGGATCGTCCATTCGGCTGCGTTCCGCCGGCTCACGCACAAGACCCAGGTCTTCATCTACCATGAAGGGGACCATTTCCGGACGCGGCTGACGCATACGCTGGAGGTCGGCCAGATCGCCCGGGCGCTGGCCCGCTCGCTCGGACTGGACGAGGACCTCGCCGAGGCCGTGGCCCTCGCGCACGATCTCGGCCACACGCCGTTCGGGCATACCGGGGAGGACGCGCTCGCCTCCTGCCTCGCGGGGTTCGGCGGCTTCGACCACAACGCCCAGGCGCTGCGGGTCGTGACACGCCTCGAGCGCCGCTACGCCGCCTATGACGGGCTGAACCTCACGGCCGCGACGCTCGGCGGCATCGTCAAGCATAACGGCCCTTTGCTCAACCGCGACGGCCGGCCCGCGGCCCGCTACCAGGACGGCGGCGTGCCGGGCGCCATCCTCGACCACGACGCGGTGCAGCCCCTCGGGCTCTCGTCCTACGCGGATGCGGAAGCGCAGGCGGCCGCCGTTGCCGACGACGTCGCCTACGACGCCCACGATCTCGACGACGGGCTCCGGGCCGGCATCCTGCGGATGGAAGAGGTCCGGGACGTGCCGTTCCTGGCCGGGCTGCTCGACGAGGTCGAGCGGCTCCATCCCGGTCTCGACGCCTCCCGCAGCGTCCACGAGCTCACCCGCCGGGTCATCACCCGCTTCGTCGAGGACGCCCTCGGGGAGAGCTCGCGCCGGATCGAGGCCCTGGCGCCCGCCTCGGCCGCCGCCATCCGGGGCGCGGACGGGCCGGTCGTCGGCCTGTCCCCGGCGATGGCGACCGCCGACCGGGACATCAAGGCGTTCCTGTTCCCCCGCCTCTACAAGCATCCGCGCCTCATGAAGGTGAGGACGGCCGCGGAGGCCGTGGTCCGCGACCTCTTCGAGCGCTTCTTCCGGGACCCCGCCGCCATGCCGCCCGAATGGCAGGACGGCCTGGCCGACGCCGACGAAGGCAGGCGGGCGCGCCGCGTGTCCGACTACATCGCCGGGATGACGGACCGCTACGCGCTGGGCGAGCACCGGCGGCTGTTCCCGGCGACGCCCGATCTCAGGATCGGGTGAGGGCGCTCCCGTGACAGAGGGAGCGGCCGTTGCTATGCGGCGGCCGGCGGCCGGGAGCCGGGCGGGATCAGCGGCAAGCCCATGAACATCTTCGGCCTTTTCGAACGGCGCGTCGGGGAGGCCGTGGCGCGGCTCGCGGCCGACGGCCGCATCCCGGACGGGATCGACACGGGGCGGGTCCTCGTCGAGCCGCCGCGCGACCCGAGCCACGGCGACCTCGCCACCAACGCCGCGATGGCGATCGCGAAGGGCGCGCGGACCAACCCGCGCGCCCTCGCCGAGTGGCTGG
Organism: uncultured Methylobacteriaceae bacterium; assembly: GCA_937872715.1. Taxonomy (GTDB): domain Bacteria; phylum Pseudomonadota; class Alphaproteobacteria; order Rhizobiales; family Beijerinckiaceae; genus Enterovirga. Next base: position 2,736 of record CALMTJ010000308.1, on the reverse strand, counting down.
CCGCCGACCTGCGGACCGATCCGCGGATCACGGACGCGGCCGTCGCTGGGCCGGGCTTCATCAACCTGCGGATCGCGCCGCACGTCCTCCACGACGTGATCCGGGCGGCGCTCCTCGACCCCGCCGGATACGGCCGGAGCGGGCAGGGCGGGGGCGCTTCCGTCAACGTGGAATACGTTTCCGCCAACCCGACCGGCCCGATGCATGTCGGCCACGGGCGAGGTGCCGTGTTCGGCGACGCGCTCGCGAACCTCCTCGCCTTCTCGGGTTTCTCGGTCACGCGCGAATACTACGTGAACGATGCGGGCGCGCAGGTGGACGTGCTCGCCCGCTCGGCGTTCCTCCGTTATCGGGAGGCGCTGGGCGAGGAGATCGGCGCCATCCCGGACGGGCTCTATCCGGGCGATTACCTCGTCCCGGTCGGACGCGGGCTCGCGGACCAGTACGGGGCGGCGCTCCGCGACCGCCCGGAGACCGAATGGCTCCCGCTCGTCCGGGCCGCCGCGATCACCGAGATGATGGCGCTCATCCGCGACGACCTTTCCTCCCTCGACATCCGCCACGAGGTGTTCTTCTCCGAGCGGTCGCTGAAGGACGGACCCGTCGACGAGATCGGCCGGACGATCGACGCGATGCGGGACCGCGGCCTCGTCTACGAAGGTCGGCTGCCTCCGCCCAAGGGGCAGCTGCCGGAGGATTGGGAGGACAGGGAGCAGACGCTGTTCCGGGCGACGGAGTTCGGCGACGACGTCGACCGCCCGCTCCTGAAATCGGACGGGTCCTACACGTATTTCGCGGCCGACATCGCCTATCACCGGTCCAAGATCGAGCGCGGCTTCGCGACGCTGATCGACGTGTGGGGCGCCGATCACGGCGGCTACGTGAAGCGGATGGGCGCCGCCGTCTCGGCCGTGAGCGGCGGCGCGGCAACCCTCGACGTCAAGCTCTGCCAGCTCGTCCGGCTGCTGCGCGGCGGCGAGCCCGTGAAGATGTCGAAGCGCTCGGGCAGCTTCGTCACGCTCCGGGAGGTCGTGGACGAGGTGGGGCCCGACCCGGTCCGCTTCATGATGCTGTTCCGCAAGTACGACGCCCCGCTCGACTTCGATCTCGCCAAGGTGCGGGAGCAGTCGAAGGACAACCCCGTCTTCTACGTCCAGTACGCCCATGCCCGGGTCGCGTCCGTGTTCCGCCAGGCCGCGGAGACGGCGCCCGGCCGGGCGCTCGACCGCCCGTCGCTCGCGGCGGCGGATCTCTCCGCGCTCGTCGATCCGAGCGAGATCGAGCTCGCGCTCCGGATCGCCCAGTTCCCGCGACTCGTCGAGGCGGCGGCCGCGGCGCACGAGCCGCACCGGCTCGCCTTCTACCTCTACGACCTCTCCAGCCTGTTCCACGCGCTCTGGAACAAGGGCAAAGACTTGCCGCAATTACGGTTTGTTAAGCAGGATGATGAAAGCTCGACTCGTGCGAGGCTGGCGCTCCTCGGCGCGCTTCGCGGCGTGCTCGCGTCCGGCCTCGCGATCCTCGGCGTGAGTGCCCCGGAGGAGATGCGCTGACCGGCTTTTCGCGAGCGGACGGAACCAGCCGGCTGTTGCTCGACCTTTCGGGCGCGCAGTCCCGGTCGGGTCTCCGCGCCTTCCCGAGGGCAGGCCGGTGAGCGACCCGACCCCGAACCGGTTCGAGATCGACCTCGACGAGATCGAGCGCCAGCTCCGCCGATCGGCAGAGGGCGGCGCCGCGATTCCGGCATCGCCCCATGCGGGCGCCGATCCGCTGGCGGAGCTGGCCCGCATCGTCGGCCAGGACGATCCCTTCGCCACGATCTTCGGGGAGAAGCGGCCCGAGGACGGGCCGTCCGGCCAGGCGCGATCCGGTCCCGAGACGCCTGTCCTCGCGCCCGAACCGCCGCGCATGTCCGGTGCCGCCCCCCTTTCCCGTCCGGCCGCCTATCTCCCCGATCCCGTCCTGACGGCGGAAGAGCGGGCGGTCCTGGGCGGCACTCCCGGTCCGAGCCTCGTCTCGCCCTTGCAGGCCGAGCGGCTCTTCGATCCGGTCGGGGACGCGTACGGACATCCGGCGGCGGCCGTGGGGGGGAGCGAGTTCGAGCCCCTCCCGCCCCGGCGTTCCCGGGCGCGGCTCGCGGCCGTCGCGGCCGTCCTCGTTCTCGCGGCCGGCGGGGCGGGAGGGGCGTATCTCTGGCGGAAGGGCGGCGGCTTCGCGTCGGTCTCCACCGCCACCACCCAGCGCTCGC
>CALMTJ010000308.1:0-478 GCA_937872715.1 uncultured Methylobacteriaceae bacterium | reverse complement strand
GTCGGCGTACGCGATCAGCTGGACCTCGTTGCGCATCCGGGCCGACACGGCTCCGGTGAAGGTGGCACCGGAGAATCCGGGCGGCATGGACATCCCGAACCAGTCCCGGCAGATCTACGAACGCACGCCGGAAGGCGGCTCGCGCGTCCTCGACAATCAGGAACAGCCGATCGACGTGCGTGAGGCGGCCCGCTCGATGCCGTCCCCGGACGGAGCACGCCCGTCTGAGCAGGGGGCCTCGGCGCCGTCCGGTCCGGCCGCCTCGAAGCCTCCAGCCGCCCCGCCCAACGCCGTCGCGAGCGCCCTCGGCGAGCCGCGCCGCGTCCGCACCGTCTCCGTGCGGCCGGACGGATCGAACTATTCCGGCTCAACGGCGCCGAGCATCAGCGAGCCCGATCTCCAGATGGTGCCCGGCTCGGCGCTGCCGCCGCCCGTCTCCGTCACGACCGTCGCCATCCCGACCGGGGCGGCGCCCGTG
>CALMTJ010000307.1 GCA_937872715.1 uncultured Methylobacteriaceae bacterium | reverse complement strand
GAAGCCCCAGCCGATCTCGCCGCCGGCCGCCCGGAGCGCGAGCAGGATCGCGGCGAGGACGGCGAAGCTTGCCACCACGCCTGCCGCATAGGCGAGGCCGTTCAGCCGGACGAGGGCCGGCCCCAGGCCGGAATGCTTCGCGAGGCTCAGCACCTTGATGGACAGGACGGGGAACACGCAGGGCATGAGGTTCAGGACGAGCCCGCCCGCGAAGGCGAGAAGCAGCGCCTGGGCAAGGCTGCCGAATGAAAGGTCCGCAACCGGGAGCGCGACAGGCTCGGCCGCCGAGGAGGCCGCCGCAGCCGGTGGGCGGCCGATCTCGAAGGCTTGGCGCGACACCCCCGCGTCCAGACGCTCGCTGACCACGACGATCCCGCCGAGTTCAGCCACGGGACCGGAGCCCAGATTGCTCCGTTTCAGCGTCATGACGAGGCCTTCGGACGTCACCGTGCTGTCCTGAGGCGCGGCGTGCTCGATGGCCGTCTCGTCGAACGGGAAAAAGTAGGCGTCCGCCAGCCTGTCTGCCCGCAGCCCGGCGGCCTCGACCGTCAGCCTGATCGTGCCGTCATCGGCCGAGACCCGGCTCGGCCAGGGCGACGGCGCGGGAAGCCTCGCCCGCGCTTCCTCGAAGAGCGGGGCATTGCGGCCGGGCGCCCCGCCCGCCTCCGCGACCGGAAGGGCGAGATCGAGCTTCGCCTCTCCCGGAATGCATTCGCGCTCGCAGACGAGGTAGGACAGGTCGCCCCGGATCCGCAGCGTGTCCCCGGCCCGCACGGAGGCGTCCGGGACCATGCGGACGAGCAGCGTCGTCTCGCCCTCGTAGCCGTAATTCACGAGGTGGCTGACGGGGATGCGCTCGGGCACCGGCCACATGATCTCGCCCGCCGAGAGGCCGGGCGGCAGCACCCACTTCGCCTCGGTGGCGAGGCCCGAATCGCCCGGGTTGCGCCAATAGGTGTGCCAATGCTCCCGGGTGCTCAGCCGGATCCCGACCAGGAACGGCTCTCCCGGCCGGATCCCGTCGGCCTCCGACAGGAGCTCGGCCCGGACGAGGTCGGACGCCTTCGGCGCAGCCAAGGCCGGCACGAGCCATGAGGCCAGCACGAGAAGGGCGGCGAGGAACGCCTTCATGGACATCCGCATGTCGAGGGGCGACGATCTTCCGCGAGGAACATGCTGAAATCGTGACGCGCCCCGCCTTCCGCGTCTAGAAGGCGTCCGAGATCGTCCGCCGAACGCAACGAGCATGCCGATGAGCAGCCTGCCGCTCGCATCCGAGTTCCCGCCCGCCTCCCGGGAGGCCTGGATGGGGCGCGTGGAGAAGGTGCTGACGGGCGCGCCCTTCGACCGCAAGCTGGTCGGCCGGACCTATGACGGGATCAGGATCGAGCCCCTCTACGGAAAGGCGGACGCGCCGGAGCCGGTCCCGGGCAGAGCCGCGACGCCGTGGCGCGTCGCGTGCCGTATCGACCATCCGGACCCGGCCGAGGCGAACGCGCTCGCCCTGGCGGATCTCGAAGGCGGCGCGGGCGCGCTGGTCCTGAGCTTCGCCGGAGCGCCGGCCGCGCGCGGCTTCGGGCTGCGGGCGACGGAGCCGGGCGACCTGTCGCGCGCCTTTTCCGGGATCATGCCCGACATCATCCCCCTGTCCGTCGAGAGCGCGCCGTTCGGCGGTCGCGCGGCGGCGGCCCTCGTCGCCGCATGGGCGCGGGAGGCCGGCCCCGCACCGGCCTCC
>CALMTJ010000306.1:324-11563 GCA_937872715.1 uncultured Methylobacteriaceae bacterium | reverse complement strand
CCGGCGTAGAGGGCGCCCGCATCTGGCTCGGCGCGGCGCCGACGGGCGCCGCGGAGGCGCCGCTCGCGATCGCGGCCAGCATGTCCCCCTTGGTGACGCGGCCCTCGCGGCCGCTTCCGGCGACGCCCGCCGGATCGACGCCGCTTTCCGCCGACAGACGGCCCACCGCGGGGCCGTTCCGACCGCCGCCGGCCGGCGGCGGCGCGGCCTTCGCGGGTTCCGGCTTCGCGACCGGAGGCGGAGGAGCCTCGGCCTTGGCCGGAGGAGCCTCGGCCTTCGCGGCTTTCGGCGCGGCCTTCGCCGGCGCGGCGGCCGCGCCGCCCTCCACGATCGAGCCTAGAACGGCGCCCGGTCCGACCGTCTCGCCGTCTTTCGCCACGATGTCGCCCAGCGTGCCGGAGGCGGGCGCATTCACCTCCAGCGTGACCTTGTCCGTCTCGAGCTCGACCAGCGGCTCGTCCGCCTTGACCGGGTCCCCCGGCTTCTTGAACCAGCGGCCGATCGTGGCCTCGCTCACGGATTCGCCGAGGGTCGGCACGCGGATGTCGGTCGCCATGTTCGTCTTTCTTCGTTGACCGGGGAGCCGGACCGGGCGCGCCGGCCGTTCAGCCCGCGATCGCGTCCTCGAGGAAGGCCTTCAGCTCCGCCTGATGCTTCGACATGAGGCCGGTCGCGGTCGCCGCGGAGGCCGGCCGGCCCGTATATCGCGCGCGGCGTGACGTCGTCTTTGAGCGGTCGAGCACCCATTCGAGATAGGGCTCGATGAAGGACCAGGCACCCATGTTCCGGGGCTCCTCCTGGCACCAGACGACGTCCGCGTTCGGGAAGCGCGACAGCTCCGTCACGAGCGATTTCAGCGGCACCGGGTAGAGCTGCTCGACACGAAGGAGGTACACGTCCTTGACGCCCCGATCCTCGAGCTCCTGAAACAGGTCGTAATACACCTTCCCGGTGCACAGGACGACGCGCCGGATGTCGGGATCGGCCGCGATGTTCTGGCCCTCGTCCCAGAGGAGGCGATGAAAGGTCGAGCCCTCCGCCATATCGTCGAGCCGCGACACGCAACGCTTGTGGCGGAGCAGGGATTTCGGCGTCATCAGCACGAGCGGCTTGCGGAACTCGCGCTTCAGCTGCCGGCGCAGGACGTGGAAGTAATTGGCAGGCGTCGAGCAATAGACAACCTGCATGTTGTCCTCGGCGCAGGATTGCAGGTAGCGCTCGAGCCGGGCGGAGGAATGCTCCGGACCCTGCCCTTCATAGCCGTGCGGGAGCAGGAGGGTGAGCGCCGACATGCGCAGCCACTTGCGCTCGCCGGACGAGATGAACTGGTCCACCACGACCTGGGCGCCGTTGGCGAAATCCCCGAACTGGGCCTCCCACAGGACGAGGGCGTTCGGCTCGGAGAGGGAGTAGCCGTATTCGAAACCGAGCACCGCCTCTTCGGAGAGCATCGAGTTGATGACCTCGAACCGAGCCTGGCCCTCGCGGATCGCGTTCAGGGGGGTGAAGCGGTTCTCGTTCTCCTGGTCCGTCAGCACGGAATGGCGCTGCGAGAAGGTGCCGCGCTCGACGTCCTGGCCGGAAAGGCGGACAGGGTGGCCGTCCAGGAGGAGCGAGCCGAGGGCGAGCGCTTCCGCGGTCGACCAGTCGATCCCCTCCCCGGTCTCGATCGCCTTGCGGCGGCTGTCGAGGAAACGCCCGATCGTGCGGTGCAGGTGGAAGTCGGCCGGCACCTCGCAGAGCTTCGCGCCGATCTCCTTGAGGGTCGCGAGGTCGATGCCTGTCTGACCGCGGCGGGGATCGTCGTCCGTCTCCGAGACGGCCTTCAGGCCGGCCCAGCGACCGTCGAGCCAATCCGCCTTGTTCGGGCGGTAGCCCTGCGCCGTGTCGAATTCGGTCTCGAGCCGGGCCCGGAACCCGGCCTTCATCTCGTCGGCCTCCTCCTGCGAGACGATCCCGGTCTCGATCAGCCGCTGCGAGTACAGTTCGAGCGTGCTCGGATGCGACCGGATGGTCCGGTACATGAGCGGCTGGGTGAAGGCCGGCTCGTCGCCCTCGTTGTGGCCGAAGCGCCGGTAGCAGAACATGTCGATCACGACCGGCTTGTGGAACGTCTGCCGGTACTCGGTCGCGACCTTGGCGGCGAACACCACCGCCTCCGGGTCGTCGCCGTTCACGTGGAAGATCGGCGCCTCCACCATCTTCGCCACGTCGGACGGATAGGGCGATGAGCGCGAGAAGCGCGGGTTCGTGGTGAAGCCGATCTGGTTGTTGATGATGAAATGGATGGAGCCGCCCGTCCGGTGTCCCTTGAGGCCGGACAGGCCGAGGCATTCCGCCACCACGCCTTGGCCCGCGAAGGCCGCGTCCCCGTGGATCAGGAGCGGGATGACGGACGTCCGGCTCTCCGGCGCGTCCTCGTGCTGGTCCTGCTTGGCCCGCACCTTCCCGAGCACGACGGGATCGACGATCTCGAGATGGGAGGGATTCGCGGTCAGGGACAGGTGGACGTTGTTGCCGTCGAAGGAGCGGTCGGACGAGGCGCCGAGGTGATACTTGACGTCTCCCGAACCCTCCACGTCCTCCGGCTTGAACGATCCGCCCTTGAACTCGTGGAAGATGGCCCGGTGGGGCTTGGCCATCACGTTCGAGAGCACGTTCAGCCGCCCGCGATGCGCCATGCCAACGACGATCTCACGAGCGCCCATCGCGCCGCCGCGCTTGATGATCTGTTCGAGCGCCGGGATCATCGCCTCCGAGCCGTCGAGCCCGAACCGCTTCGTGCCGGTGTATTTCAGGTCGAGGAACTTCTCGAACCCGTCCGCCTCGACGAGCTTGTTCAGGATCGCCTTCTTGCCCTCGACCGTGAAGGAGATCTCCTTGTCCTTGCCTTCGATGCGCTCCTGGATCCAGGCCTTCTCGGCCGGGTCGGAGATGTGCATGAACTCGACGCCGAGCGTCTGGCAATAGGTGCGCTCCAGGATCCCGACGATCTCCCGCACCGTGCCGAATTCGAGCCCGAGCACGTTGTCGAGGAAGATCGGCCGGTCCCAATCAGCCTCCGTGAACCCGTAATGCGAGGGGTGGAGGTCCTCGGCGTCGTCCCTCCGCTCGATGTGGAGGGGGTCGAGATCGGCCTGGAGGTGGCCGCGCATCCGGTAGGCCCGGATCATCATGATGGCCCGCACGGAGTCGCGGGTCGCCTGATGGACGGCGTCGGCCGAGACCTCGGCACCCTTCGCCTGCGGCTTGGCCCGGATCTTCTCGCCGACGGCCGCCTCGACCTGCGTCCAGTTGCCGTCGAGCGCCGAGACGAGCTCGCCGTTCATCGGCACGGGCCAGCCGGGCCGGCGCCAGGAGGCGCCGCGCGCGTTCAGCTCGACCGTCCCGCTCTCCTCCTTGAGGCCGGAGAACAGCTCCGCCCATTCCGGGTCGACGGAATTCTCGTCCTGCTCGTAGCGGGCGTAGAGGTCGTCGATATAGGCGGCGTTGCCGCCATACAGGAAGGCCGTCTGCAGGAGGTTCTGATTCGAGTCTTGGCGGGACATGTCAGACTTTCCGCGCGCGGGTGGCGCGCCGGTGGAAGCGGATCAGCGGTAGCGAATTCCCATCGCGACCGAGGCAGCGATGTTGGGATTCAGCGGATTCGGCCCCACTTTCAGGGTCGCGGGATGAATCACGAGATCCATGTCCTCCATCGGCATGGCCCCAAGCAGCACCTCGTCTCCGAGCACCATGGCGCCGCCGAGGCAACGCCGGTTCGCGCACGCCATCGCGAGCGGCCCGACGTAAGGCCGGAGATGTTTCGACCCGTCGGCCACGGTCACCTCGCGCTCGTCGAAAACCTCCAGCTTCAGCTGAAGGGCGACGTGCCGCGGTATGCACAAATGTAGAGAGCCGCTGTCGACGAGCGCGTCCACAACGATCGAAGCGAGATCGGGCTCCCTCGGATTGCTCAAGGTCAGGGATGTTCGAACGAGGCCCATCCGGCCTCCATATCAAACCTCTCCTGAACAGGCCATAACGGCAGCGCGATGCCTTCACCCGCGTGAGCAGGCAGCTAGCGGGCGGTCCTACCCCTTCAACACCTCGACCAACGTCTTGCCGAGCCTCGCCGGCGACGGCGATACCTTGACGCCGGCCGCCTCCATGGCGGCGATCTTGTCCTCGGCCCCGCCCTTGCCGCCGGAGATGATGGCGCCGGCATGGCCCATGCGCCGGCCGGGAGGAGCCGTCCGTCCGGCGATGAAGCCGACGGTCGGCTTCTTGCGGCCCTTCTTCGCCTCGTCGGCCAGGAAGAGCGCCGCCTCCTCCTCCGCGGAGCCGCCGATCTCGCCGATCATCACGATGGATTCGGTCTTGTCGTCCGCCAGGAACATGGCGAGGATGTCGATGAACTCCGTCCCCTTCACCGGGTCGCCGCCGATCCCGACCGCGGTCGTCTGGCCCAGGCCCTCGCGGCTCGTCTGGAACACGGCCTCGTAGGTGAGGGTGCCCGAGCGCGACACGATCCCGACGGAGCCGGCCTTGAAGATGTTGGCCGGCATGATGCCGATCTTCGACTTGCCGGCCGTGACGATGCCCGGGCAGTTCGGGCCGATGAGCCGCGACTTCGAGCCGTCCAGCGAGCGCCGCACCCGCACCATGTCCAGCACCGGGATGCCTTCGGTGATGCAGACGATGAGCGGGATCTCCGCGTCGATCGCCTCGCAGATGGCGTCGGCCGCGCCGGGCGGCGGCACGTAGACGACGGACGCGTTGGCACCCGTCTTCGCCTTCGCCTCGGCAACGGAATCGAAGACCGGGAGGCCGAGATGGGTCGAGCCGCCCTTCCCGGGAGAGGTGCCGCCGACCATCCTCGTGCCGTAGGCGATCGCCTGTTCCGAATGGAAGGTGCCGTTCTTGCCGGTGAAGCCCTGGCAGATGACCTTCGTGGTCTCGTCGATGAGGATGGACATGGAGGATCGGCTTTCGCGGTCTCAGTTCGGCAGGAAGGGATTGATGACCCTCACGGAGCCGTAGAGCTGACCGTGGTTGAGGTCTTCGGTGTACAACACCCCGGCGCTGAGGCGAGACGCCGCCGCCAGAACGGCACCGTCCCAGTAAGAGATCCGATGCCGTCGCGCGATGTCGATCCCCAGCCGTACCAGGGGAGGATCGACGGGAACGCACGGCAGCTCTTCAAGCGCCTCGATCCATTCGAGCGCCTCCTCGTCCGTTATCGGCACACGGCCTTTGCGCGTCACGGTGACGAAGAACTCCTGGAGGATCTGACCCGACAACCCGATGTTGCGGCGCTTGAGAAGTGTGTTCGCGATGTCCGACTTCTCGATCTCGCTGGCAGCGGTCGAGGCAGCATAAACCAGGACGTTCGTGTCGAGCACGACGTCAGCATTCATAAAGGTCGTCCCGCTTCCACGTGATCGGACCCACCTCTAGCCTGGACTTTCGTCTCAACACCTCGATCCGATCGGCCACGCGACTGGCCCGATCCTCCGATTCCGCGATGCGGGTGAGGTAGTCTCGGACTAGTCCGTTGATGGTGGTCTTCCGCTCCGCGGCGATCACCCGGACTTTGTCCAGAACGTCGTCATCCATCGCGAGGGTGATGTTCCTGGCCATCCTCAGAATCCTCCGCGAACGCAGGATACGTGTAACTGTGTTGACGCTCAAGCCGCCTTCTTCACCGCCGCCACGATCTTCTGCGCCGCGTCGTCCAGGTCGTCGGCCGGGATGACGTTGAGGCCGGAGGACGAGATGATGTCCTTGCCCTCCTGCACGTTGGTGCCTTCGAGCCGCACGACGAGCGGCACCTTGAGCCCGACGGCCTTCACGGCCGCGATCACGCCGTTGGCGATCACGTCGCATTTCATGATGCCGCCGAAGATGTTGACCAGGATGCCTTTCACGTTCGGATCGGCCGTGATGATCTTGAAGGCGGCCGTCACCTTCTCCTCGTTGGCGCCGCCGCCGACGTCCAGGAAGTTCGCCGGCTCCTCGCCGTAGAGCTTGATGATGTCCAGCGTCGCCATGGCGAGGCCCGCGCCGTTGACCATGCAGCCGATGGTGCCGTCGAGCGCGATATAAGCGAGGTCGTATTTCGAGGCCTCGATCTCCTTGGCGTCCTCCTCCGTCGTGTCGCGGAGCGCGACCACGTCCTTGTGACGGTAGAGCGCGTTCGAATCGAAGGAGACTTTGGCGTCGAGGCAGCGCAGCTTGCCGTCCGTCGTGACGATCAGCGGGTTGATCTCCAGCATCGCCATGTCGGTCGCCAGGAACGCCGTGTAGAGCTTGGCGATGATGTCGGCCGCCTGCTTGGCGAGGTCCCCGGTGAGCCCGAGCGCGCCCGCCACGGTGCGGCCGTGATGCGGCATCACCCCGGTCGCGGGATCGACGGAGAAGGTCATGATCTTCTCCGGCGTGTCGTGCGCGACCGCCTCGATGTCCATCCCGCCTTCGGTCGAGACCACGAAGGAGACCCGGCCCGTCTCGCGATCCACCAGCGCGGACAGGTAGAACTCCGAGTCGATGTCGGAGCCGTCCTCGATGTAGAGGCGGTTCACCTGCTTTCCGGCCGGCCCGGTCTGGGCCGTCACGAGCGTGTTGCCGAGCATCTGGCCCGCGAAGGTCTTCACCTCCTCGATCGATCTCGCGAGGCGCACGCCGCCCTTCTCGCCGGCGGCCGCCTCCTTGAACTTGCCCTTGCCGCGTCCGCCCGCGTGGATCTGCGACTTCACCACCCAGAGCGGCCCGCCGAGCTCCCGCGCGGCGGCCTCCGCCTCGCCCGCCGACATGATGGCGCGGCCGTTCGAGACCGGCACGCCGAACTCCTTCAGCAAGGCCTTGCCCTGATATTCGTGGATGTTCATGGTCTTGACCTTCGGACGTCAGGGACGGGCTCGGCCCGGCCTTCCACGTCCTTCCGGACGCGAGTTTCGTGGATGGCCGGGCCGAGCCCGGCCGTGACGGCCAGAGCTCAGGCGAGCGCCGGGTTGATGTCCTGGCAGGCCTTGATCAGCCCCTCGACGGAGGCGACCGATTTCGAGAACATCGCCTGCTCGTCGCCCGAGAGCTCGACCTGGAGGATGCGCTCCACCCCGCCCTCGCCGATCACGACCGGCACCCCGATGAACATGCCGTCCAGCCCGTACTCGCCATGGAGATAGGCCGCGCACGGGAGGACGCGCTTCTTGTCCTTCAGGTAGCTCTCCGCCATCGCGACCGCGGAGGCGGCCGGCGCGTAGAAGGCGGAGCCCGTCTTCAGGAGCGCCACGATCTCGCCGCCGCCCTTGCGGGTGCGGTCCACCATGGCGTCGATCTTCTCCTGAGTGGTCCAGCCCATCTTGACGAGGTCCGGGAGCGGGATGCCAGCGACCGTCGAGTAGCGGACGAGCGGCACCATGTCGTCGCCGTGGCCGCCGAGCACGAAGGCCGTCACGTCCTTCACCGACACCTTGAACTCGTCGGCCAGGAAGTGCCGGAAGCGGGACGAATCCAGCACGCCCGCCATCCCGACGATCTTGCTCGGGGCGAGGCCGGAGAACTTCTGCAGCGCCCACACCATCGCGTCGAGCGGGTTCGTGATGCAGATCACGAAGGCGTCCGGGGCGTATCGCTTGATGCCATCGCCGACGGCCTCCATCACCTTGAGGTTGATGCCGAGAAGGTCGTCGCGGCTCATGCCGGGCTTGCGGGGCACGCCGGCCGTCACGATGATGACGTCCGCACCCTCGATCGCCGAATAGTCGCTCGCGCCCCCATACGCCGCGTCGAACCCGTCGACCGGCGCGGATTCGGCGATGTCGAGACCCTTGCCCTGAGGAACGCCGTCCGCGATGTCGAACAGCACGACATCTCCCAGCTCCTTCAGGCCGATCAGGTGGGCCAGCGTGCCACCGATCTGCCCCGCGCCGATGAGCGCGATCTTCCTGCGGGCCATGAGCGATCCTTGAGGAGCCGCGGAATGCCTTCGCGACGGATGCGGCCTCTTTGACTCAGAACGGGAGGGTCATCAAGCGAGGAAAGGAGGCAGCCGGCCCGCGGAAACGCCGCGAACCCGCCCGGCGCGCGTGGGCCGGTCCGCGTGGAGCTCCCCCCTCCCGCGGCGTTCGCGCGCGGAGCCGGCCGGAGCCGCCTCGGCCTAAGGGGTGTCGCCCTTCAGAGCGCGGACAACCGCCATCGCGGTCACGTGCACCCGGGTATCGGAGATGTCGGCATCGATCGCGTGCGTGTCGATCGTGTCCTGGATCAGCCCGTGGTCGGGCCGCAGATCGAGGTCGCCCACGAGCTCGACGATCCGCATCGCCTTGTCCGCGCATTCGGGCGAGACGCGCGCGATGTCGTGCGCCAGCTCGTGCACACAATCAAGCACGCTGCTGAATTGCAGAGTTCCCGCCATACCGACCTCCAGCAAACACTCCCGACCCATTCACCCGTTCGATGACGTAGCGACAACATTACCATGAAAGACGAGGAGAAATATTTCAGAGCCACGCGGCGTAAGGCCGGAACCATGACGGGAAGGAGATCTTGATAGTCGTCGCTGCCGCCGGAGATGGACGGCCGCTCGTTCGGACAGACTGGAGGATGCCCATGTTGAAGACGTCGACACTGGCCGCGGCGCTGGCGCTGGCCGGTCCGGCTCTCGCCCAGACCGCGGTGCCGGCTCCCAATCCGGTCGATCGCCCTCCGACCGTGACCAATCCCGGCTCCCCGGCGGCCGCCAATTCGGGTCCGGGCTCGACCGGAACGGTGTCGACGGAGGGCACGGGCGCGGGCAACGTGTCCAGCAACCCGGCGGCCGACGGCAATGCGGGCCAGCCGAGCCGGGCCAGCAACTCCCCCGGAAGCACCAAGTAGGGCGGTTCTCGCCGGGGACACCGCCGGCCATCCCCGAAGCACCGCCTCCGGGAGCCCGGCAGGCGGTCACCGCTTCTCAGGTCTCCACCAGCCCCGTGCTGTTGCCGGTGGGGGCCGTGGCGTGGCCGGAGGCGGCCGCGAGGTAGTCTCGCGACCGCATCTCGTGGAGGCGCGAGACCGTCCGGGCGAACTCGAAGGCTTCGGCCCCGGTCTCGGCGCCGAACAGGCCCTCGGGCTCGCCCGCCGCGGACGCGAAGAGCTTGACGTGGCGCTCGTAGAGCACGTCGACGAGGGTGATGAAGCGGCGCGCCTCGTTGCGCTGGTCCGGGCCGAGAACGGGGATACGGTCGATCAGGACCGTGCCGTAGGCGCGCGCGATCGCGATGTAATCCGAGGCGCCGAGCGGGCGGCTGCACAGATCCGAGAATTCGAAGCGCGCGATCCCGGGCGCCTGCCGGGGCACCTCCACCGGATGCCCGTGCACGGTGAGGGTCGCGGGCCTCGCCGGGGCCTCGCCGGCCATGCGGCCGAAGAGGCCGTCCAGCGCGGACGAGGCCGCCGCGTCCGCCGGCGTGAAATAGGCGGGCGTGTCGCCGATCTTCTCCATCCGAAAATCGGTGCGGGAGCGCAGCTCGTGCACCTCCGCGCGCTCCTCGAGGAGCGAGATGAACGGCAGGAACAGCGCCCGGTTCAGCCCGTCCCGGTAGAGGCCGGAGGGCGGGACGTTGGAGGTCGCGACCACCACCGTCCCGAGCCCGAAGAGCGCGGTGAACAGCCGGCCGAGGATCATCGCGTCCGCGATATCGGTCACCGCGAACTCGTCGAAGCACAAGATCGCCGCCTCCGCCGCGAGCGCGGCGGCGACGGGCCGTATCGGGTCGTCGCCCTCGACGGTGCCGGCCTTCAGCTGCTGGCGCCAGGCATGGATGCGCTCGTGGACCTCCGCCATATAGGCGTGGAAATGGGTGCGGCGCCTCGCCCGGACCGTGAGGCTGTCGAAGAACAGGTCCATCAGCATGGTCTTGCCGCGCCCGACTCCGCCCCAGAGATAAAGGCCGCGCGGGACGGGTTCGGCCTTGCGGCCGAGGAGCCAGCCCAGCGCGCTGGTCTTGTTGGCGAGACGGCGCGTGTTCAGCGTCCCGGCGAGGCCGTCGAGCTTCGCCACGACCTCTTCTTGGGCGGGATCGGGCGCGATCGCGCCCGAGGCGGCGAGCGCCCGGTAGCGTTCCGCGACGGTTCGGGCATGCGGCTCGGGCACGGCTCGCTCGCGAGGGGCGGCGCGGAGGGCCGCCTCAATGCGGCGCCAGCATGTCCTCCGGCCGCACGACCCGGTCGAACTCGGCGGCCGTCACGTGGCCGGACTTCACGGCCTCCTCCCGGAGGGTGGTGCCGTTCTTGTGCGCCGTCTTCGCGATCTTGGCGGCGTTGTCGTAGCCGATGGAAGGGGCGAGCGCGGTGACGAGCATGAGCGACCGGCTCATCAGCTCGGCGATCTTGTCGCGGTTCGGCTCGATCCCGACCACGCAATTGTCGGCGAAGGACACGGACGCGTCCGCCAGCAGCCGCACCGATTGCAGGACGCCGTGGATGATGACCGGCTTGAAGACGTTCAGCTCGAAATGGCCCTGGCTCCCGGCCATCGCGACCGCGGCCCCGTTGCCGACCACCTGGCAGCACACCATCGTGAGCGCCTCGCACTGGGTCGGGTTGACCTTGCCGGGCATGATGGAGGAGCCGGGCTCGTTCTCCGGCAGCGACAGCTCGCCGAGGCCCGAGCGCGGGCCGGATCCGAGGAAGCGGATGTCGTTTCCGATCTTGAACAGTCCGGAGGCGAGCGACGTCAGCGCCCCGTGGGCGAAGACGAGCGCGTCGTTCGAGGCGAGCGCCTCGAACTTGTTCGGCGCCGTGACGAAGGGCAGCCCGGTCAGCTCGGCGACCTTGGCGGCGAAGGCTTCCGCGAAAGCCGGATGGGCGTTGAGGCCGGTGCCCACGGCCGTCCCGCCCTGCGCCAGCGCGTAGAGCCCGCCGAGCGTCGCCTCGATCCGGCCGATCCCGAGCTCCACCTGGGCGGCGTAGCCGGAGAATTCCTGGCCGAGCGTCACCGGCGTCGCGTCCTGCGTATGGGTCCGGCCGATCTTCACGATATCCGCGAAGCTCTTCGCCTTCGCGTCGAGCGCGCCGTGGAGGTGGCGGAGCGCCGGCAGCAGCCGGTCCGTGATCTCGCGGGCGGCCGCGATATGCATCGCGGTCGGGAACGAATCGTTCGAGGACTGCCCTCGGTTCACGTGGTCGTTCGGGTGCACGGGCGACTTCCCGCCGCGCATCCCGCCCAGCGCCTCGTTCGCGATGGAGGCGATCACCTCGTTCGCGTTCATGTTGG
>CALMTJ010000306.1:0-314 GCA_937872715.1 uncultured Methylobacteriaceae bacterium | reverse complement strand
CACGACGAGCGGGAACTCGCCGTCGTGCTTGCCGGCGACCACGTCGGCGGCCGCCGCCGCCACCGCGTCGGCGACGGCCCCGTCCAACTCGCCCAGATCCTTGTTCACGAGCGCGGCGGCCTGCTTCACCAGCCCGAGCCCGTGCACCAGCGGCAGCGGCATGCGGTCGCTGCCGATGCGGAAGTTCTGGATGGAGCGCTGCGTCTGTGCGCCCCAATAGCGGTCGGCCGGCACCTCGATGGGGCCGAACGTGTCGGATTCGGTGCGGGTCGCTCCAGGGGCGTCGGCAGGTGACATCGTGGCCTCTTCTTGAG
>CALMTJ010000305.1:4673-7995 GCA_937872715.1 uncultured Methylobacteriaceae bacterium | reverse complement strand
AGGCCGATCGAACCGCGCGGAGCCGGCAGGGACGCGACCACGCCGAAATACCAGATGAGGACGAAGAAGAGCAGCGGGATGTTGCGGACGAACTCCACATAGGCGCCCGCGAGGCCGGCCAGCAGCGGGTTGCGGGAGAGCCGAGCGATCCCGATCCCGAAGCCCAGGATCGTCGCCGCCGCGACCGACAGGCCGGAGACCAGGAGCGTGTTGACGATTCCGACCCAGAGGAGACCCAGGATGGACGATGCCGACGAATATCCCGTGAGCTGGAACGGGATGTCGATCCCCGCCTGCCGCCACAGGAAGTCGAAACCGGACGCAATGCCGGCCTTGACCATGTTCTCCGACGCGTTGCGGACGAAATAGGCGCCGAGGAGCACGAGCCCGCCCGCGACGGCCGCCTGTGCGATCCCGTCCCGCACCTTGCGATCACGGAGGGTGGCGGCCAGCGTCATGAGTTCGAAGGTGCGCTCCCGGACGGGGCCGGGACAAGCCTCGTCGCCACGTGTCGTACGTCAGGTCAGCGCGGACCCTCGCCGCCTTGCACGCGCGGGTAGCCGTGGTGGTCGTAGCGCCGGTTATCCCGCCGTTCGATGGCGCGATGGACGAGCAGGAGCACGAATCCGGCCAGGACCATCACCAACGGCGCGCCGAAGGCGGCGTAGGCGAATTCCCAAGTCATTCCTCGATCCCTCCGAGGACGAATTGTGCCACCGAATGTAGGACGGCGCCAGCCAGCAGCCAAGCCGTGGCGACCGAGGCAACGTAGAGGCTGGACCTGTCCGTACCCGGGGCGCTGAACCCGTAGAGAATGCCGGCTGCGGGGGCGAGAACGCCCACCGTGATGGTCGCGCCCGCGAGGGTGTTCAGGATCGACGCGAACAGCTTCCGTCGCTCGTTCCGCGCCGCCTTGCCGGGACCCGGCGGCTGCCTCCTGTTGCTATCGCCCACCGCCATCCCGGCCTATTGGAACGGCGGGGTGAAGAGCGCGCCGCCCTTGGTCCAGAGCTCGTTCTTGCCGCGCGCCAGCTTCAGTGGGGAATCCATCCCGACCGTGCGTTCGTAACTCTCGGCATAGTTCCCGACCTGCCTGATGAGCTGGTAGGCCCAGTCGTTCGGGATGCCCATCATGGCGCCGAAGCCGCCCTCGGTGCCGAGGAGCCGCCGCACTTCGGCATTGGGCGAGGTCTTCATCTGATCGACGTTCCGGGAGGTCACGCCGAGCAGCTCGGCCGCGATCTGCGCGTTCAGCACCCAGCGGACCACGAGCTGGAAGCGCTCGTCGCCCCAGCGGGTCGTCGGCCCTTGCGGATCGTTGGAGATCGTCTCCGTCATCACGATGTTGGCGGCCGGGTCCTTCAGCTTAATGCGCTGGCCGGCGAGCGCACCGATGCCGGCCGTATAGGCGTCGCAGCGGCCGGAATCATAGGCCTGGATGGCGTCGTCGTTCTTCCCGAAATTGATGATGGAGACCTTCAGGTTCCGCTCCTTGAACCAGTCGCCCGCGTTCTTCTCCTCCGTGGAGCCGGCGGCGACGCAGACGGAGGCGCCGTCGAGGTCCTTCGGGGTCGCGGCCGAGCCCTTCCTGACCAGGAAGGTCTGGCCCTCGTAGAAGTTGATCCCCTGGAAGTTCACCCCGAGCGTGGCATTGCGGGAGAAGGTGATGGTGGTGTTCCGGGCCAGCACGTCGACCTGGCCGGATTGCAGCACGGGCCAGCGCTGCTGCACGGAGGTGGGCGTGAACTTGACCTTGCCGGCATCCCCCAGGATCGCGGCCGCCAACGATCGGCAGTAATCGACGTCGATGCCGGACCACTCGCCCTTGTCGTTGGCGAAGGAGAAGCCGGGCAGCCCGAGATGCACGCCGCATTCGAGGTGGCCGCGGGCCTTGATGGCGTCGAGCGTCGGCGAGGGGGCCAGCGTCTGGGCGCCGGCGGCGCCGGCCGCGAGACAAAGGGCGGCAGCGAGGGCGAGGCGTTTCATGGGGCCAGGTACTCCGAGGTTGCGCCCATCGGGCAGGCCCGGACGTTCGGCCGCGGATCGCCCCGCGTCAATTCGGCCGACCCGGAGTGCACGGGCCGTGAGCGGACCTGTCAGGCCGTCACGAGGCGCGGAAATGACCACGTCAGACCCGCTCGATGATCCTGTCGCCGAACAGCCCCTGTGGGCGGATCATCAGCACGGCGAGAGCGATCACGTAGGCGAGCCAGGATTCGATGCCGCCGCCCACCAGGGGACCCCAGTAGAACTCGCCGAGCTTCTCGCCGATGCCGATCACGAGCCCGCCCACGATGGCGCCCGGCACCGAGGTCAGGCCGCCGAGGATCAGGACCGGGAGGGCCTTCAGCGCGATCACCTGGAGCGAGAACGAGACCTCCGAGCGCGCCCCCCACATGATCCCGGTCACGAGCGCCACGATGCCGGCCGTGAACCATACGATCACCCAGATCCCGTTCAGCGAGATGCCGACGGAGAGCGCGGCCTTGTGGCTGTCCGCGACGGCCCGCAGCGCGCGGCCGATCCGGGTCTTCTGGAAGAAGACGGCCAGCACCGCGACCGCGAGCGAAGCGATGACCGCGGCCGCGACGTCGATCTTCTGGACCGACACGAGGCCGCCGAAGACCGGCAGGTCGATCGCGCCCCGGGGCAGGAGGAGACCGTCCGTGATCATCTGCTTCGGCGACCCGCCGAAGACCATCTCGCCCAGCCCGATGAGGAAGTAGGTCAGCCCGAACGTCGCCATCAGGAGGATGATGTCCGGCTGGTTCACGAGCGGCCGCAGCACGAGCCGCTCGATCGCGACCGCCAGCGCGAACATGACCGCAACCGTGAGCGCCAGCGCCACGAAGGCCGGGACGCCCTTCTCCGCGAGCCCGACCAGGGTCAGGCCGGCGAACACCACCATGATGCCCTGCGCGAAGTTGAACACGCCGGACGCCTTGAAGATCAGCACGAAGCCGAGCGCGATCAGGCTGTAGAGCACGCCGGCGACCAGCCCCTCCCACACGGTCTGCACGAGGAGGTCGGGCGCCGCGCCCATTTGGGCGAACGGATCGACCGCGATCTTGTAGAGAATGTCCATGGGCGGAAGAGGTCGCGGCCGGGTGCGAACCATCATCGCGGGGCGGCCGGGTCGGGCGAGATCCCGCCGTACCAGCGGATGATCCGGGTCCAGGCGCTTGGTGGCGCGGTTCAGGCAGTAGCCGTTCTCGGTCACCGTGAGGCTGACGATGCGGATCTCCGGGTGATCGATGGCGTCCTGCAGGGCGGCGCGGTCCTCGCCGGCGAAGATGACGCCGGCGAGGCTGCCGATCACTGT
>CALMTJ010000305.1:2707-4663 GCA_937872715.1 uncultured Methylobacteriaceae bacterium | reverse complement strand
GGCGGCCGGGTCGGGGCAAGCGCCCCGCTCGGGCCGCCCGTCGGCGAGCCTGCGCCTGCCGTCCCGCCGGTCACGTCGTGACGGCGTCCGCCGGTGGAGTCCGCGCGGGCGCCGCTGTAATGGGCGGGATCTGGCTCCTCAGGCCTTGAGGCTGTCCGGAACCTTGCCGCCGTTCTCGGCCAGCTTCTGCATCACCTGCTTGTGCAGCCAGATGTTCATCGTGGCGGAATCGTTCGTGTCGCCCGTGTAGTTCAGCTCTCCCGCGAGCTCTTTGCGGGCCGTGAGGCTGCTGTCGAGGTTCAGGAGCTTCATCAGGTCGACGATGGACGTCTGCCAGTTGAGCTGCTGCCCGGACTTGGATGAGAGGTCCTTCAGCACGGCCTCGACATCGACGGGAGACGACGGCGTCCCGCTCGCGGAGGCCGGGGGAGAGCTTGCCGAGGATGACGCGGACACGGCCGGGCCCGCGGACGCGCCTCCCGCCGCCGGGCTGGCCGCCGCCGATCCACCGCCCGGGTGGAAGATCTTCGACATGATCGAACCGAAAATGCTCACGGGAATCCTCCTACGGTCAGGGCCTCGCCGAGATGCCGGCACGCCCGATACCGAGCACCTTCAACCCCGCGCCGCTCCGGGACGTTCCCATCCGGGACCGCTCAATGCGCCACCCCGAGATAGGCGTCGATTACGCGCGGGTCGCGCTTCACCTCGGACGGCGGGCCGTCCGCGATCTTGCGGCCGTATTCCAGCACCACCACCCGGTCGGAGAGCTCCATCACGACGCCCATGTCGTGCTCGATCAGCGCGACGGTCGTGCCGAACTGCGCGTTCACGTCCAGGATGAAGCGGCACATGTCCTCCTTCTCCTCGAGGTTCATGCCGGCCATCGGCTCGTCGAGCAGCAGCACGTCAGGTTCCATCGCGAGCGCGCGGCCGAGCTCGACGCGCTTCTGGACGCCGTAGGGGAGCTTGCCGACCGGCATCTTGCGGACGGCCTCGATCTCCAGGAAGTCGATGATCTCCTCGACGACGCGCCGGTGCTCCACCTCCTCCGCCATGGCCGGCCCGAAGCGGAGCGCCTGCCAGCCGAAGCCGCGCCGCATCCTGAGCGAGCGCCCGGTCATGATGTTGTCGAGCGTGGTCATGCCCTTGAACAGCGCCACGTTCTGGAACGTGCGGGCGATGCCGCCCCGCGCCGCTTCCGACGGCCGCATGCGGGGACGCGGCCGGCCCTTGAACGTGATGCGGCCCTCCGACGGGTGATAGAACCCGTTGATGCAGTTCAGCATGGAGGTCTTGCCGGCCCCGTTCGGCCCGATGATGGCCCGGATCTCGCCCTTTCGGATGTCGAAGGAGACGTCCGTCAGCGCCTTCACCCCGCCGAAGCCGAGCGACACGTTCTCGACGGACAGGATCACGTCGCCCGGCACGATGAGCGGTCCGTCGGGGGCTCTCATGGTGCCGACGCTCCTCTGGATACGCGCGTCGATACCGACTTGCGCAAATCCCGCGCCCGCCCGATGCTGCCCGTGCGCCCAGGACGAGGATTGTGCAGAAGCGCGATCGTTTCATCACGGAGCTGCGAGACGAGGCGCGCCGTCGTGGGTTGCCGTTCGAGTTGACGAAAGGCCGCGGCAAGGGAGGTCATGCGATGATCTGGATCGGCGACCGGGTCTCGACACTGCCGAGCCGCGAGATCGATCCGAAAACGGCCGCCAAGATAAGGAGGACGCTCGGACTCGATTGATCGATCGAGGCGGGCAGATCCCGTGGCTGGGAGAGCGGGGCGAAGATGAAGACGTACGGTTATCGGGCCATCATCGAACGGGGAGATGTCGGCGAGTGGGTCGCGAGCTTTCCCGACGTGCCCGAGGCGATAACCCAGGCGGAGACGATCGACGCGACCCGGCAGGCCGCACGGGATGCGCTGGGCCTGGCGCTCCTGTCGTATCCCGC
>CALMTJ010000305.1:435-2697 GCA_937872715.1 uncultured Methylobacteriaceae bacterium | reverse complement strand
GGACGGCCTCTGCCCGAGCGTCGTTCCGTCACCGACCCTGCGCTGCGGCCTCCTGTCGGAGCTCACGACGCCGACATTTCTCCTGCGCCGGATATGACCGCGAAGCTGGCGGTTCTCGAGACCTTTACGGCCTCCGGCCTCTCCTCGGACGAGTTCGGCGTCATGCTTGGTGGTAAGTCGGCCGTCGAGATCAGTGACATCCTCGACCCCTTCGGTATGACCGATCTTCAGACCCTGTCGCACGCGCTCGAAGTCCTGGGCCAGAAACTCGTCATCGGCGTGGCGCCACTTCACGACGCGGCGTGAAGGCCGGCTCACGCCGCATGCTCCAGCTCGCGCCCGGCCGGCACCGGGTGGGCCGGCATGTCCCGGATGGCGCAGGTGCCGGCCAGCACGCCTCTGCGGCCGTCCTCGAACGTGACCTCCGTCCGGATGCTCGCCTCCGACGACCCGTCGTAGAGGCCCGCGATCAACGGGCCGTAGCGCTCGGCGATGAAGCCGCGCCGGACCTTCTGGGTGCGGGTCAGCTCGCCGTCGTCGGCGTCGAGCTCCTTCGGCAGGATCAGGAAGCGGCGGATCTGGGCGCCGCCCATGCCGGGCTCGGCCGCGAGCGAGCGGTTCACGGCGTCCACGTGGGCGGCGACGAGATCGTAGACGCGCGGGTCGGCCGCGAGCTCCTGGTAGGAGCCGTAGACGACGTCGTTGCGCTCCGCCCATGAGCCGACCGCCACGAGGTCGATGTTCAGGAAGCAGGCGACGACGTCCCGCCCGTCGCCGAACGCCACAGCCTCCTTGATGTTCGGGTAGAACTTGAGCTTGTTCTCGACGTATTTCGGCGGGAACAGCCCGCCGTCCCGCATGCGGCCGACATCCTTTGCCCGGTCGATGATCTTGAGGTGGCCCTCGCCGTCGAAGAAGCCGGCATCGCCCGACCGCACGAACCCGTCCGGCGTCTTGGTCTCGGCCGTCTTCGCCTCGTCCTTGTAATAGCCCATGAACACGCCCGGCGAGCGGTAGAGGACCTCGCCACCCGCGTCGATGCGGATCTCGGTCTCCGGCGCAGGCCGGCCGACCGTGTCGGCCCGGATCTCGCCGTCCGGCTGCATGGTCACGTAGACGGACGCCTCCGTCTGCCCGTAGAGCTGCTTCAGGTTCACGCCGATCGAGCGGTAGAAGCGGAAGATCTCCGGCCCGATCGCCTCGCCGGCCGTGTAGCCGACCTTGATGCGGGACAGCCCGAAGCGGTTGCGGAGCGGCCCGTAGACCAGCGCGTCGCCGGCCCGGTAGATCAGGCGATCGAGGAGGCCCACGGGCTCGCCGTTCAGGATCGGCTCGCCCACCCGGCGCGCGTGGTCGAGGAAGAAGCGGAAGACGCGCCGCTTCAGCGCCGAGGCGTCCTCCATCCGGACGGTGGTGAGCGTCAGCATGTTCTCGAAGACGCGGGGCGGCGCGAAGGCGTAGGTCGTGCCGATCTCGCGACGGTCATCCATCACGGTGTCCGGACCTTCCGGGCAGTTCACGCAAAGCCCCGTGATGATGGCCTGCGCGTAGGAGAAGATGTGGTCGCCGACCCAGGCGAGCGGCAGGTAGGCGATGATCTCGTCCGTTTCGTCCAGCCGGTCGAACCCGGCCCCGATCTCGCCCGCCCGCCGGACGTTGTCGAAGGACAGCATCACGCCTTTCGGCCGGCCGGTGGTGCCGGACGTGTAGAGTATGATCGCGAGGTCCGGCCCGCGCCCGGCCGCCAGGGCATCGTCCAGCGCACGGACGACCTCCGGCCGCCGTCCGAGGCGATCGCGCCCGTCCGCGATCACGGCGTCCAGCGACGACAGGCGGGCATGGTCGTAATCCCGCAGGCCGCGCGACTCGTCGTAGAGGATGCGTCCGAGAGCCGGGAGGTGTTCGGCCACCGACAGGAGCTTGTCCACCTGCTCCTGGTCCTGCGCGATCGCCAGGGTCGCCCCGGCATGGTCGAGGACATACGCCATCTCGTCCGCCACGGAATCGGCGTAGACCGGCACCGGCACGGCCCCGAGCCATTGCGCCGCCGCGACCGCCCAATAGAGCCGCGGCCGGTTCTGGCCGATGATCGCGACCTTGCTGCCGCGGTCTTCGAGGTGCCGATCGATGCAGTTCGTCGTGACGTTCAGCACCCCGTCGGCGAACCACTGGATGTGGAAGTCCTTCTCGCCAAACGACCAGTCGCCGGCGATGGTCGGCTCGCGCACCCATTGCAGGCGCTTCGCCTGGTCCATCCAGAAG
>CALMTJ010000305.1:0-425 GCA_937872715.1 uncultured Methylobacteriaceae bacterium | reverse complement strand
ACCTCGGCCCAGGTCCAGGATTGCCAGATCCCGAGATCCTTGTGGCGGAACGCGGTGCGGCCGCCCCTCACCCGGGCATTGCGGGCGAGGAGCTTCGGGAAGGTGTCCTCGGCCGCCGCTCCCGTCACGTGTCCTCCCGGGGCGGCTTCGGCCGCATCGGCCCCTCCCTCGCACGGCCCCGGGAGGCGCCGCAACGCGACTGAAGTCGGAGCGGGCGGGCCGCCCGGCTTGATCGCCGGCCGGCACGGCCTATCGTCGCCGGCACCTGCATCACCGGATCCTCCATATGCGACGCGCCGCCCTCCTCCTCGCCCATTCGCTCCTGGCCCCGTGCCTCGTCGGCGCGCTCTGCGCGACCCCCGCGCTGGCCCAGGCCGACAAGGACAAGAAGAAGCCGGACGCCAAGAAGAAGCCCGGCGCCAAGG
>CALMTJ010000304.1:7748-8169 GCA_937872715.1 uncultured Methylobacteriaceae bacterium | reverse complement strand
TGGAGCAGCTTTACCGCTCGATGACGATCCTCTCCGGCCACCCCTACCATCGCGGCGAACCGGAGGGGCGCTGATGGTGCGGTGGGTCCCGGGCGCGACCCTCTCGATCCTGCTCCTCGCCCCCTCGCCGGCCGCGCCCGAGCCGTCC
The DNA here is from genome assembly GCA_937872715.1 of uncultured Methylobacteriaceae bacterium. Classification (GTDB taxonomy): domain Bacteria; phylum Pseudomonadota; class Alphaproteobacteria; order Rhizobiales; family Beijerinckiaceae; genus Enterovirga. Next base: position 8,021 of record CALMTJ010000304.1, on the reverse strand, counting down.
CGATCGCCCGCCGCGGAGGCGGAAGACCGCGCGGCCGCCGTCGAGCGCGAGCGGGCGGGGCGCGCCGAAGCCCTGTCCGAGCTGCGGCGCAGGGCGGGGGAGGGCCGCGAATCGACGGCCCGCCTCGAGGCCGAGGCCGCCATGCTGGCGGCCGATCGGGCTCGCCTGTCGGCGGCCTTGATCGAATCGGGCGCGCGGGCACGTGCGGCGGAGGAACGCATTTTCCAGCTGGAGGACCGCCTGCGGGCGCTCTCCGGGAGCGAGAGCGAGGTC
>CALMTJ010000304.1:2463-7738 GCA_937872715.1 uncultured Methylobacteriaceae bacterium | reverse complement strand
GTCGCGGGCCGGCCGACGGGAAGCGACCGGCGCCGTGCTGGCCGCGCTGCAGCGCATGAGCCGGCAGCCGGCGCCCGCATTGCTGGTGCGGCCGGACGACGTGCTGGCCGCGATCCGGTCCTCCATCCTGCTCGGCGCGGTGGTGCCCGGGTTGCGGGCGGAGGTGGAGGCGCTGACGGCGGACCTGACCGAGCTCGCGCGGCTGCGCGGGCTCGCGGCGGCAGACCGGGCCGCGCGGGCCGCGGAGGTGGAGACCCTCGGCCGGGAGGGCGACCGCATGGCCGCCCTGATGGAGGCCCGTCAGGCGCAGCTCGCCACCGCCGAGGAGGGCCGCCGCCTGGAACAGGCCCGCGCCGACGCGCTCGGGGCCGAAGCCCGCACGCTCCAGCAGCTCGTCGACCGGCTCGACCGGGAGGCCGGGACGGCGCGCCGGCAGGCGGACGAGACACGGCGCGACGCGGACGCACGATCCCGCGAGCTGCGGGAGCGCTTCGCGGCCGCGGCGCTCGCCGAACCGCCGCGCCTCGGGCCGAAGACGCCGTTCGGCGAACAGAAGGGGTCGCTGCCGAAGCCGGTCGCCGGACCCGTCCTTCGGGAATTCGGCGCCCCGGACCCGCAGGGTGCCGCCGCACGCGGCGTCGTGATCGGCTCCCGACCCAGGGCGGTCGTCGCTTCGCCCTGCGACGGCGCCGTCGTCTATGCCGGTCCGTTCCGGACATTCGGTCGAGTCTTGATCATAGGAGCCGGCGGCGGCTACTATCTCCTTCTTGCCGGGATGGACCGGATCAGCGTCGAGGCCGGTCAGTTCGTCCTGTCGGGCGAACCGGTCGGGCAGATGGGGGATGCGAGCGCCCCCGCTGCGGCTCTTGGCGGCGTTGAGACGGCCGGGCCGGCGCTCTATGTCGAGCTCCGCAAGGACGGCGGCCCTATCGATCCGGGGCCGTGGTGGTCGAGGCAGGGCGAGAGGGTACGCGGCTGATGCGCAAATTGTCCCTGGTCATCGTCGGCGCCATCATCGGGGCGGGCGCGGCGACGCTCACCACGCAGACGCGGCTCCTGTCGTCCACGAGCGCGGTCGCGGCCTCGGCCGAGACATACCGGCAGCTCAGCCTGTTCGGCGACGTCTTCGAGAAGGTCCGGACCGACTACGTCGAGAAGCCGGACGAGGCGAAGCTGATCGAATCCGCCATCAACGGCATGCTGGCCTCCCTCGACCCGCATTCCTCCTACATGGACCCGAAGAGCTTCCGGGACATGCAGGTCCAGACCTCCGGCCAGTTCGGCGGCCTCGGCATCGAGGTCACGATGGAGGAGGGGCTCGTCAAGGTCGTGACCCCGATCGACGACACGCCCGCCGCGCGGGCCGGCATCATGGCGAACGACGTCATCACGATGATCGAGGAGGACGCGGTGCAGGGGCTTACCCTGAACCAGGCGGTCGACAAGATGCGCGGCCCGGTCAACACGCCCGTCCGGCTGAAGCTGCAGCGCCCCGGCCAGAAGGACCTGATCGACGTCACGCTGAACCGCGACATCATCCGGATCCGGCCGGTCCGGTCGCGCGTCGAGGGCGATCTCGGCTACCTGCGGGTGACGCAGTTCAACGAGCAGACCTTCGAAGGTCTCCGCAGCGCGATCGAGAAGACCACGGCCGAGATCGGGGCGGACAAGCTGAAGGGCTTCGTGCTCGACCTCCGCAACAACCCGGGCGGCCTGCTCGACCAGGCGATCCTCGTGTCGGACGCGTTCCTGGACCGGGGCGAGATCGTGTCGACGCGCGGCCGCAACTCGGACGAGAACCAGCGCTTCAACGCGAAATCGGGCGACCTCACCAAGGGGAAGCCGATCGTCGTCTTGATCAACGGCGGCTCGGCCTCGGCCTCCGAGATCGTGGCCGGCGCGCTCCAGGACCACAAGCGCGCCACGCTGCTCGGGACGCGCTCCTTCGGCAAGGGTTCGGTGCAGACAGTGATCCCGCTCGGCGGCAACGGGGCCGTGCGGCTCACCACGGCCCGCTACTACACGCCGGCCGGCCGCTCCATCCAGGCCAAGGGCATCGAGCCGGACCAGGAGGTGCTGCAGGACGTCCCGGACGAGCTGAAGGGCCGCGACGAAACCAAGGGCGAGGCCGGCCTGCGCGGCCACCTGAAGAACGGCGACGAGAAGGGCGGCTCCTCCGCCTACGTCCCGCCGGACGCCTCCAAGGACAAGCAGCTCATCGCCGCCTTCGATTGGCTCCACGGCGTCCGCAAGGGCGCGGAGAACACGGCGGCCCCGTCGCCCGCCGCCACCGGTGCGAAGGACCCGGCGCCCGTCCCGAACTGATCCGTTCGGGCAAAGCTCCGTCATGGCCGGGCTTGGCCCGTCCATCCACGTCAGCCCGGGGCCGTGACGTCGACGGGCTCCCCGCGGCAGCGTATTTCGTGGATGACCGGGCCAAGCCCGGCCATGACGACATTGTCAGGGGCTCTGATCATGGAGGCCGGAACGCGGAATTCCGACGCGGCGCCGAGCCCGTTCCTGTCGTCGGTCATGCGGGTCGAGCCCGCCTGGATCGACTATAACGGCCACCTCAACATGGCCTACTACATGGTCCTGTTCGACAGGGCCGTGGACGAGGCCTTCGAGGCGATCGGCCTCGGGCAGGATTACCTCGCGACGCGCGGCGCCTCGTATTTCACGGCCGAGACGCACACGGTCTACCGCCGCGAGCTGCCGCTCGACTCCCCCGTTCGGGTCGCCGTGCAGATCGTCGGACACGACGAGAAGCGCGTCCATACCTGGTACGAGCTGCGGCACGCGGAGGAGGGGTGGCTCTCGGCCACCTGCGAGCAGCTTCACCTGCACGTCGACATGACGAGCCGCGCCGTGTCGCCCTTCCCGCCGGACGTTCTCGCCCGGCTGACCGACATGGCCGCCGCCCACGCGCTCCTGCCTCGCCCGGACGGGCTCGGCCGCTCGGTCGGCCTCAAACACGGCCGCGGCAAGCGGGATTAGCCCGCGACCCCGGCGACCGTTCCGTTCACCTCCGCGAATGCCGGGCCCCAGGGCGCCCGGACGGCTGAGTGCGGCCTCCGCCCCCATGAGCGGGACGATGATCCTCCCGCTACCGAATGGGCCCGACCGGCCCGACGACCGGCGGGGCGGTGACGATCGGGGCGGTGGCCCGCATGTCGTTCTGGGTGCGGAGCGAGTTGATCTCGAACTGGTTCTGCTGGGCCGCGTTGCGGTTCTGGCCCTGCGCCTGGAGCGAGCCCGCGATGGCGTTGGTCTGAGCCTCGGCCCGGCTGGTGGCGGGAAGCTGCTGGATCTGGGCGACGGCCGGAACGGCTCCGAGGAGCGTGAGGCCGGCGAGGGCGGCGACGAGGGCGCGCATGGGTTGATCTCCGGGGTTGCCGGAACACAACCCGGGGACCGTCGCCCGGGTTCAGCTCCGCGGCGCGATCCCGCAGGCCGGCAGGTCCCAGTAGAGGCCGGCCATCATGGCGAGGCCTTCCCGGGCGATGGCGAGGGGCATGTGCTCGTTCGGGGCGTGCTGGGAGCAGCCCGGGTAGGAATGCGGCACCCAGATCGTCGGCAGGCCCAGGATGTCCGAGAAGGCGTCGTTCGGCAGCGACCCGCCGAGATTGGGCAGGAGCGCCGGCCGCTTCCCCGTGCTCTCGCCGATCGACCGGAGCGCCCAGCCGCCCCACGGATCGTCGGGATCGAGCCGCGTCGCCGGGAAGGTCTCGTCCCGCGAGGGCGAGACGGTCACGTCGCCGAACCCGTGCCGGTCGAGGTGGCGGCGGATGGCCGGGAGGATGCCGGGCGCGTCGATCCCGACCACGAAGCGCAGCTGGCAGCGCGCCCAGGCCCGCGGCGGGATGGCGTTGACGGGCGTGCGCGGCGTGCCGGCCTCCATCGCCAGCACCTCGAGCGAGCACCAGCCGAACACCTTCTCCGGCCCGGTGAGGCCGGGCTCGCCCCAATCGGGGTCGATGGTCGGGGCTCCCGGCCCGGTCTCGAGCCGGCACTCGGCGAGCGCCGCCCGGACATTGGGCGGCACCCCTCCGGCCGGCACGAGCTCGTGCACCCGGATCTGCCCGTTCGGTCCGACGAGCGAAGCGAGCGCGTGGGACAGCCGGATCGCCGGGTTCGACAGGAGCCCGCCCCAATTGCCGGAATGGTGGCCGCCCTCGCGCGCCTCGACCGCGAGGTCGAAGGAGGCGCCGCCGCGCGAGCCGAGAAAGACCGTCGGCTGCTCGGCGTTGAGCCGCGGGCCGTCCGAGGCGATCAGGACGTCGGCGGCCAGCAGGCCGGAATAGGCGCGGCAAAGCTCGCGGAGCCCGGGCGATCCCGTCTCCTCGCCTGTCTCGATCAGCCATTTCGCGTTGAAGCCGAGCCGCCCGCGCGCCGCGATGACCGCCGCCTGGCCGGCGAGGTTGATCGCGTGCTGGCCCTTGTTGTCGACGGTGCCGCGCCCGTACCAGCGCCCGTCCCGCTCCGTCAGCGTCCAGGGCGAGAGCCCCGGCTCCCAGGCCTCGCCCTGCCCCCGGATCACGTCCCCGTGGCCGTAGCCGAGGACGGTGAGGAGGTCCGCGCCCTCTAGCCGCTCCGCGTAGAGGAACGGTCCCCTGGCGCTCGGGTCGTGCAGGATCCGGCAGGCGAAGCCGAGCCGCTCGAAGGCCGGCCGCAACCCTTCCTCCAGGTAGCGGACGAGCTCCGAAGCGCGGTCCGGATCCTGGCTCTCCGTCGGGATCGCCACCAAGCGGGACAGCTCCGCCCGGAAGGCGCCGCTGTCGAAATGATCGGTAGCATGCCGGATGGCGGCGTCGCGGGTCATGTGGGGCCGGGCCGAGTCCAGACCGGATGGTACCGTCGCGCTCCGGCCGGCGCGACGGTCTTGTTGCGGAAGGGCCGGCCGTGCCGGCCCGACTCAGGCCTTCTTGCCGGATCGCCTGGGATTGGCGCTCGCCTCGACATCCTCTTCCTCGTCGGGCGATTCCGCGCCGGATTCGGTCAGGGCCTCCCCGAGCGCCTTCACCTTCTCCTCCGACTTGTCGGATCTCGCGGCGATCTTGACCGTCGCCGCGCCCAGGCGATGCAGCAGGGCCTGCACCCGCTCGCCATCCGGCGGGTCCTTCTCAAGCTGCTTGCGAAGTGCGCCGAGGTCGCGGACGATGCCCTTCGCGCCGGGCGCGTCGACCTCGGCGAGGGCGGCCTCCCAATCCTCGACCATCTCGACGCCCTTGGCGGGCTTCACATTCTCCAGGCCGCGATTGATGGCGTTCATGGT
>CALMTJ010000304.1:0-2453 GCA_937872715.1 uncultured Methylobacteriaceae bacterium | reverse complement strand
TGGTAGCGGCGAACTTGATGGCCATTGATGGTTCCTGAGACACCCCGCCCGGGTCGAGCGTGCGGGCCAACGCGCCAGAGGTGCGGCAGCCCATCGGCTCGCGGTCACAACAACGCGAGAGCCGCCGCTTGCTCGATGCGGGCCGCGGGCGCTCGCCCGGCCCCGGCTCAGTAGCGAGCGGTCACCACGCCGCGGCGGCTGCGCGGCCCGTAGAGGTCGGGCGGGACGTTGTAGACGAGGCCCCGGCCGATATAGGGCTCGCGGTACTCCACGATCAGCCCGGGCCCCGGCTCGGCGAAGGCCCGGCCCGGGAAGAAGCGCGGCTCTCCGTAGGAGCCGTCCGCGGCCGCGCCGTGGAAGGCGCGATGACCGCGCCCGTGATGGCGGCCGCCCTCGCCGCCTCCTCCGTAGCCGCCGGCTCCGTACAGGTCCGCCGCCGCGGCCGAACCGACCGCCCCGGCGAGCAGCATCGCGGCCGCCCCGATCACGCGCTTCATTCGCCCGAACTCCCGCCCATGGCGCCGACCATGCCGGCCGCGGCTTGCCGGGCCGTTGACGCCGCGCCGCGACCTCCCGGCATGGTTTCCGAACGGTGAGCGGCGGGCGACCCCGCGCCGCATGCGTCCCGGCTTGCCGGGCGGCGGCTAAGCCCACATCTCCCGCGCTTTCCGTCAGGATACCGCATGGATCGCCGCCGGATGATGATCGGGGCCGCGTTAGGCATGGTGGAGGCGGGCGCCGCGGGCGCGCAGGAGGACGGAGGTCGCCGCTTCGCGAGCGGCGGTACGCCGATCTCGGTCGAATGGTTCGCGGGGCCGGCCGGGAAGGCTCCCGGCCTCCTCCTGCTGCACGGCGCAGATGGTCTCGCCTATGGCGACCGCTACCGCCTGGCCGCCCGCCTGCTCGCGGGGGCGGGGTTCCATGTCGGCCTGCCGCATTATCTCGACCGCACGGGGGAGCGCCGCGTCAGCTATTCCACCTTGCGCGAGCGCTATCCCGTCTGGGCCGGAACGGTCCGGGACGCGACCGCCTGGCTGGCGGGTCAGCCGGAGGTGGACGGCTCGCGCCTCGGTCTCGTGGGGATCTCGCTCGGCGCCGCGCTGGCGCTCACGACCGCCTCGTCCGGCGAGGCCGTGCGGGCGCTCGTCGACATTTCCGGGCCTCTTCCCGAGGCGCTCGAGCGATCCGGCCGGCCGCTTCCCCCGACGCTCATCCTGCACGGGGAGGAGGACCGCATCGTGCCGGTCGACAATGCCCGCCGCCTCGAGCGCCTGCTCGTCGAGGCCGGGACGCCGCACGAGATGCAGCTCTACCCGGGCCAGGGCCATGCCCTCTCGGGTCCTGCCCAGTTCGACGCCGCCTCGCGGACGGCCTCGTTCCTCGGGCGCTACCTCAAGGGCTGAGCGGGGACGGCCGCGTCGTCCAGCTCGATGAGGTGGCCGGCCCGGTCTCGCTTGGTGGCGAGATAGCTAAGGTTCTCGGCCGTGGCGCGTCCCGTGGAGCGCTGGTGCGAGACGACGTCGAGCCCCGCATTGGTGAGCGCCGCGATCTTGTCCGGGTTGTTGGTGATGAGGCGCACCTGCCGGATGCCGAGCTGGCGCAGCATCCCGGCCGCGAAGTCGAACCGGCGCTGGTCGGGCCCGAAGCCCAGCATCTCGTCCGCGTCGTAGGTGTCGTAGCCCTGCGCCTGCAGCCGGTACGCCTTGATCTTGTTGGCGATGCCGTTCCCGCGGCCCTCCTGGTCGAGATACAGGAGAACGCCGCCGCCATGCCCCGCCATGAACCGCACGGAGCCGCGGAGCTGGTCGCCGCAATCGCATTTCAGGCTGCCGAACAGGTCGCCCGTCAGGCAGGCCGAGTGCAGCCGCACCGTCACCGGGCCGGACAGGTCGGGCCTGCCCACGATCACCGCGACCTGGTCGCGCAGGCCCTCGCCGCCCCGGAACACGACGAACTCGGTGTCCGGCGCGTCCTCCAGCGGGACGGGCGCCCTTCCGACGATCGCGAGGTTGCGGACCTGCGCGTTCCGGAAATCCCGGACGGCCGCGCTCGCCACCCGCAGGATGGAGGCGTCGGCCTCCACGCCACGGCCGAGCGGCAGGACGATCACGGCCGGGAGCGCAAGCGCCAGGCGGGCGAGCTCCAGCGCGTCCTCGTCCAGCGCCGAGGCCGCCCGCACGGGCGCGTCGATGCGGGCATCCAGCATGAAGGCGAGCGTCTGGATGCGGGCATGATCGATCGCCGGCAGGGCCACGACGCCGTCCTCGACCCGCTCCAGCCCGAGACGGCGCAGCCGCGCGGCCGGCAGGACGAGCCGCGCCCCGCCGCCCGCCACGGCGTCGAGCCGGGCGGCGGCGTCCGGGCCGAGATCCTCGCCGCCCTGACCCCGCGCCGCCCCGTTCTCGCCCTCCAGCAGGACCGGCCGGGCGGTGCGGAGCGCGGCCAGCGCGCGC
>CALMTJ010000303.1 GCA_937872715.1 uncultured Methylobacteriaceae bacterium | reverse complement strand
CGCCTGTTCGAGCTGCGCGTTGAGGCTCTTCATCGCCTCCTCCTGCACGTACAACGCCTGCGCCATCGCGTAGGGCGCGTAGGGCTGGCTCCGCACCTTGTCGGCGATGAAGCGCTCGGCCTCGGCGTCCCGCGCCTGCCCGGCCGTATGTTCCAGACGCTTGAAGATGTCTGAGATGATCTGCTTTTCCTGGTCGTTCACGGTGTGGTCCCCTCTGCAAGGAGGCCGGATTGGACGGCCGACGAAAGATGTGGGGACAGCCCGGCCGCTTGTGTAGGGGCTCCCGGTCTGATGTGAGCGGGGCCATGGATGCCGGCCTCCGGCTCCGTGCCACGTCCGCCCGCAACACCCCGCCATCCATGGACCTTCCGGCCGAGATCACGACGCAGCGTCAGAGGGCCGTCGGCCGGGTGGCCTTGTCCGTCGCCCATTTCGGCGAGCGGAGCGGGGTCGTCCGCCTGGCGGAATCGGGGTCGGCCCGCATACGGCTGCCGCGCACGCGGGAGGCGCCGGTCGAGGCCGTGCTGATCAACACGGCCGGCGGGATCGCGGCCGGGGACCGTTTCGACGTGGAGCTAGAGGTCGCCGCGGGCGCCCACCTCGTCGCCGCCACGACGGCGGCCGAGAAGATCTACAAGTCGGACGGTGCCGCCACGGCGGCCATCGCGACCCGCATCTCCGTGCGGAGCGGCGGCACGGCCGAGTGGCTCCCGCAGGAGACCATCCTGTTCGACCGGGCGCGGCTCCGGCGCAGCCTCGAGGTCGAGGTCGACGCCGATGCGGCGGCGCTCCTGTTCGAGGCGGTCGTGTTCGGCCGCGCGGCCTCGGGCGAGACGGTGCGGACCGGCCTGTTCACCGACAGGTGGCGAATCCGGCGCGGCGGCCGCCTCGTCCTCGCCGAGACGCTGCGGCTGGACGGCCCCGTCGCCGACCTGCTCGCCCGCCCGGCGATGGCGGCCGGCGCGCGCGCGCTGGCGACGCTGCTCTACGTGGCGCCGGAGAGCGAGGCCCGGCTGGAGGAGGCCCGCGCCGGCCTGGACGGCTCCGGCTCGGAATGCGGCGCCTCGGCCTGGGACGGGATGCTGGCTGTCCGTTGGCTCGCGCCCGATATCGGCACGTTGCGCCGCGACGCGGCACGTTTCATGAATCGGTTCCGCGGCCGCCCGCTGCCGCGCGTGTGGCACCTCTGAAGGCCGGCCGATGAACCTGACCCCGCGTGAGAAGGACAAGCTGCTCGTCGCCATGGCGGCGATCGTCGCTCGCGCGCGCCTCGCCCGCGGCGTGAAGCTGAACCACCCGGAGGCGATCGCGCTGATCACGGACGCCGTGGTCGAAGGCGCCCGCGACGGCCGCACGGTCGCGGAGCTCATGGAGGCCGGCGCCCACGTCCTCACGGCCGACCAGGTGATGCCCGGCATCCCGGCCATGATCCACGACATCCAGGTGGAGGCGACCTTTCCGGACGGGACCAAGCTCGTGACCGTCCACCACCCGATCCGGGGCGCAGATTCTGACGACGTGCCGGGCGCGGTGACCACGCCGGCGGGCGATATCGTGTTCAACGAGGGGCTGGAGCGCGTCACGCTCAGCGTCGCCAATACCGGCGACCGGCCGATCCAGGTCGGCTCGCATTACCATTTCCACGAGACGAACCCGGCCCTGAGCTTCGACCGCGACAAGGCCCGCGGCATGCGCCTCGACATCGCGCCCGGCACGGCCGTCCGCTTCGAGCCCGGCTCGACCCGCGAGGTGGTGCTCGTGCCCTATCGCGGACGGCGGGAGGTGTACGGGTTCCGGCAGGACGTGATGGGGGTGCTGTGATGGCGAGTGCTCATTACCGGGGCGGATGTCAGTGCGGCGCGGTCCGCTACGAGGTCGATGCGGACCTCGACTCGACGGTGACCTGCAACTGCTCGCGCTGCCATAAGCTCGGGTGGATCCTGACCTTCGCGTCGAGCTCGACCTTCAATCTGACCTCCGGCGAGGACCGCCTGACGGATTATCAGTTCAACAAGAAGACGCTCCACCATCTGTTCTGCTCGATCTGCGGGATCGAGAGCTTCGCGCGCGGCACCTCGCCGAAGGACGGCCGGGAGTTGATCGCGGTGAACGTACGCTGCCTCGACGGCGTCGATCCTGCGTCGCTGCATCCCAAGCAGTTGGACGGGCGGAGTTTTTGACACCCCTAGATGCTAGGCTCATCACCTCGTGGCAGTTTCGCCGGTGCTACAGGAGGTAGCGATGCCGACATTCGAGACCAGAGTAGGTCCGAACCGGCCAATCGAGCTCCCGGGGGAGCTTTGCGACCGGCTCCGCATCGAGGAGGGCACTCGCGCCGAGTTCTTCCTGACCGTCGACGGCCAGGTGCATTTTCATGCGCTCACGCAAACGACGAGCGACTTCGGCGGCTTCCTGATCGACATGCGGCGTCCGTCACTCTCTATTCGAGAGATGGATGACGGCATCGCCGAGCACATGTGCGAGGAGGAGGATCGCCTTCGGCGTCAGCGCGACGAGGATCGGCGGAGTGAGGCGTCGCGGTCGGCCGCTGAACGATCGGTCTCGACACGAACATCCTGGTTAGACTGTTCGCCGAGGATGATCGAAGGCAGCACGACGCGGCAGTCGCCTTTGTCGATGGACTCGCCCCCGGCGAGAAGGCGGTCGTGAACCTCATCGTCGCGGTCGAGCTCGTCTGGACATTGGATCGGACGTGCAAGTTCGACCGCCACTGGATCGCGATGGCTCTTGAAAGGCTGACCCGCCATCCAGGCGTGTATCGTCCGGAGCGCGACGCGATCCGCGAGGCCGTCCACCGCTCGCGGGAACGCGGCGACGACATCCCTGACACGCTGATCGCGCCTATTAATAGCTCGCACGGTTGCAGGACGACGCTGACCTTTGACAAGGAAGCGGCACGCGGCGACCACTTCGAGTTGCTGCCGTCGTGAACCAGGAAAGAAGCTCATGCGTCGTCGTCTAGCGCTCTGTATCCTGGCCGCAAGCGCTGCTGGCCCGGCCGGGGCCGTTCCGCTGGACGACCGATCCTGGGCGGCGTTCACCTCACGCATGCTGGCACCTGGACTTGCCAGCCCTCGATCGGGCCCCGGACGATGACCAACACCCGCCCCCCCGCCTCGCTGCCGCGCGCCGCCTATGCGGACATGTTCGGGCCGACGGTGGGCGACCGCATCCGGCTCGCCGACACGGCGCTCGTCATCGAGGTGGAGCGCGACCACACGACCTATGGCGAGGAGGTGAAGTTCGGCGGCGGCAAGGTCATCCGGGACGGGATGGGGCAGTCGCAGGTCACGAACGCCGACGGCGCTGTCGACACGGTGATCACGAACGCGGTGATCCTCGACCATTGGGGGATCGTGAAGGCCGATATCGGGCTGTCCTCCGGCCGCATCGCGGCGATCGGCAAGGCCGGCAATCCCGACATCCAGCCGGGCGTCGACATCATCGTCGGGCCGGGCACGGAGGTGATCGCGGCCGAAGGCAAGATCGTGACGGCCGGCGGCTTCGACAGCCACATCCACTTCATCTGCCCGCAGCAGATCGAGGAGGCGCTGATGTCGGGCATCACCTCCATGCTGGGCGGCGGCACGGGGCCGGCGCACGGCACCTTCGCGACCACCTGCACGCCAGGACCCTGGCACCTCGCCCGCATGATCGAGGCGGCGGAGGAGTTCCCGATGAATCTCGGCTTCGCCGGCAAGGGCAACGCCTCCCGGCCGGCCGCGATCGAGGAGATGGTGCGGGCGGGCGCCTGCGCGCTGAAGCTGCACGAGGATTGGGGCACGACGCCCGCCGCCATCGATTGCTGCCTCGGCGTTGCCGACCGGCTCGACGTCCAGGTGATGATCCATACGGACACGCTGAACGAATCCGGTTTCGTCGAGGACACGATCGCGGCGTTCCGGGGCCGCACCATCCATGCCTTCCACACGGAAGGCGCGGGCGGCGGCCACGCGCCGGACATCATCAAGGTCGCGGGCCTGCCGAACGTGCTGCCCTCGTCCACGAACCCGACCCGGCCCTACACCCGCAACACCATCGACGAGCATCTCGACATGCTGATGGTCTGCCATCACCTGTCGCCGGCGATCCCGGAGGACCTCGCTTTCGCGGAGAGCCGCATCCGCAAGGAGACGATCGCGGCCGAGGACATCCTGCACGACCTCGGCGCGCTCTCGATGATGTCCTCCGATTCGCAGGCGATGGGACGGGTCGGCGAGGTCGTGATCCGCACCTGGCAGACGGCCGACAAGATGAAGCGCCAGCGCGGCCCGCTGCCCGGGGAGGCGCCCGGCAACGACAACCTGCGGGCCCGCCGCTACGTCGCGAAATACACGATCAACCCGGCGATCGCGCACGGCGTGTCCCGGCATGTCGGATCGGTCGAGACAGGCAAGCTCGCCGATCTCGTGGTCTGGTCGCCGGCCTTCTTCGGCGTGAAGCCCGATTGCGTGATAAAGGGCGGCGCCATCGCGGCGGCCCCGATGGGCGACCCGAACGCCTCCATCCCGACGCCGCAGCCGGTGCATTACCGGCCGATGTTCGGCGCCTATGGGCGTGCCCGGACGCAGACGTCGCTCACTTTCGTGTCGCGAGCCGCGATCGAGGACGGGCTCGCCCATAGGCTCGGCTGCGCCAAGCGGCTCGTCGCGGTCGAGAACGTGCGGGGCGGGATCGGCAAGGCCAGCATGATCAACAACGACGCAACGCCCGTCATCGAGGTCGACCCCGAGACCTACGACGTGCGGGCGGACGGCGAGCTCCTCGTCTGCGAGCCCGCCGAGATCCTGCCGATGGCGCAGCGCTACTTCCTGTTCTGAATTTTTCCGCCTCTCACCTCCTTCTGCTGTGGCACTCGCCGCAGCCGAGCTGCGACGCGCGCGATGCGTGGTGCGTCCTTCGAGGCCGATCTTCGATCGGCACCTCAGGATGAGGAAGGTGGTTCCGCCCCGATCCGCCGGAAGGTGACCCGCTTTCCGCGCAGGTTCGGCTCGGCCAGGTAGCCCGCCTCCTGCCAGGCGCGGCTCTGCACGTGCAGGGTCGTCTTCAGGTCCTCGTTGGCCCACCAGAAGGCGTAGCGGCGCGCGGCGGCGGGAAGCTTAACGACCGCGTCGAGCTGGGACAGCGTGAGCGTCACCGTCGGCGCGTCCTGCGCGGCCAGATGGTCGCGAAGGGCGTCGTAGCGGCTCATTCCGTGCTCTCGCGGCCGTCCAGCGCCGCCTTCGCGACCCTGTACGCGAACCCCGCCCTGCACAGGGCCGCGAGGTCGCGCTCGCGGGAGGCGGGGTCCGGCCGACGCCGCCACGGCCCGAGCCGGCGCCGCTCGGCATAGCGGCGGGCCTGGGCGAGCTCGTCCGGAGCCGCCTCGGCGAGGGCGGG
>CALMTJ010000302.1:11188-11628 GCA_937872715.1 uncultured Methylobacteriaceae bacterium | reverse complement strand
CGATCACTCCGATGATCGCGCGACGATGAGCCAGTGCGGGCCGGCATACGCGCATGGTCACGCTTAAGCGTGCCCGGCGGGCGGCGTCAACGCCGGCGCTACGAGACCTTCACGAGGAGCTTGCCGAGGTTGCGGCCCTTGAGCAGCCCCATGAACGCCTCCGGCGCGTTCTCCAGCCCGTCCACCACGTCCTCCCGGTAGCGGATCTTCCCGGACCGGACCCATTCCCCCATGTCGCGGGCGAAATCCCGCGCCTGGTCGGCGAAGTCCCAGACGATGAAGCCCCGCAGGGTGAGGCGCTTCCGGAGCACGGCGCCGAGCAGCTGCGGGGTGCGGTCCGGCCCCGCCGGCAGGGCGGTATCGTTGTAGTGCGAGCCGCTGCCGCTGACCGGCACGCTCGGCGCGGTCAACTTCGTTGTGCGCAGCTTGCGCGAGCTGCC
>CALMTJ010000302.1:9075-11178 GCA_937872715.1 uncultured Methylobacteriaceae bacterium | reverse complement strand
AAATACACGTCGATGCCCTTCGGGCAGGCCGCCGCGAGCTCGGCCGGGAAATCCGGCGACCGGTGGTCGAGAGCGGCGTCGAAGCCGAACTCCTCCTTGAGGAGCCGGCACTTTTCCGCGCCGCCCGCGATACCGACGGCGCGCGCCCCCTTCAGCCTGGCGATCTGGCCCACCGCGGAGCCGACCGGGCCCGTCGCGGCCGCGACCGCGACCGTCTCACCCTCCTTGGGCCGGCCGATGGTGAGGAGGCCCGAATAGGCCGTCATGCCGGGCATGCCGAGCACGCCGAGCGCCGTCTGCACGGGGGCGGCCGCCGGGTCGAGCTTGCGGAGGCCCTTGCCGTCCGAGACGGCGTAATCCTGCCATCCGGAGCCGGCCAGGACGACGTCGCCGGCCGTGAATTTCGGGTTGGACGACGCCTCGACCTCGGCGACCGTGCCGCCCTCCATCACGTCGCCGACCTCGACCGGCTTCGCGTAGGATTTGGCCGCGCTCATGCGGCCCCGCATGTAGGGGTCGAGCGACAGCCAGCGCGTGCGCAGCAGGACCTCGCCGTCCTTCGGCTGCGGCACGGGGCCGGTCTCCAGGCGGAAGTCGGAGGGCTTCGGCTCTCCGTCCGGGCGGCCGGCGAGCACGATGCGGCGATTGGCTGTGGCGGGCATGGGTGATCCTCCTTCGAGATGGCATAGCCTGTCCGGCGCCCGCGATCACGTGGCGGGGTTGCGACCGCTCGCGGCCCGGATTAGCCGGGTCGCGACGGCGTTCGGCCGGACGGGAGATCGACATGGCCACAGGACGGTTCGGACCGGGCTTCGCGGCGCTCGCGGCGGCGCTCGCGCTCGGCGCCTGCACGCAGACGGCGTCCCGTCCCGCCGCGCCTCCGCCGGGCGTCGTTCCGGGCGTGACGCCGAGCACCTTCTCCATGCCGGGCGGCTCGGGCTGCGCCGGCGAGATCGGGCGCTTCCGGGCCGTCCTGAAGAACGACGTCGACACGGGCAATGTCGGCCAGACAGTCTTCACCCGCGCCAACGCGGATCTCGACCGCGGCTCCGCCTCCTGCTCGTCCGGCCGCGAGGGCGAGGCGCTCTCCGTGCTTGCCTCGACCAAGAGCCGCTACGGCTACCGCTGATCCCTCGCGAACGCGTCCCGCAGGAAGACCGGCAGGACGGGCGGCATGGCGGCCTTGTCGATCTCCCCGGCACCGCGCAGGATGCGGATGCCGGAGAGCTCCGGCCGCGTCTCGGCGCGAAGATGCGCCTCGACCAGGACGGCCGCCTCGGCCGCCGTCGCGTGAAGCCGGACGTGCTGGATGAAGGCCAGGAGCCCGCCGGCCGCGACGATCGTCCATCCGGGCTCCACGGTGCCGTGGGCCTCCGTGAGGCCCGTCTCCTCGGCGATCTCCCGCAGGAGGCTGCGACGGAGATCGACCTCTCCGTCAGGCGTCACGTCCGACAGGTCGGGCGTCCCGCACGGGAAATAGACGCGGCCGGCATTGGCCGTGTGCGGCGCCATCTCGCCCAGCAGGAAGGCGCCGTCTCGGCCGCGGAGCGCGCCCATGGCGAAGCCGTTGGCGACGGAGCGGTCCGGTGCCCCTCCGCCGAGCCAGGCGAGGAGGTTCGCGTAATCCGTGGCGAAGAAGCGGGCGCGCAGCACATCCCCGGCCTGCTCCCGGCCGCAGACCATCAGCACGCGGCCGTTGAACAGGGCCGGCTTCGCCGCGCGTTTCCGCGCCCATTCCGCGGCGATCGCGTCCGCGTTCTCCTCCGCCCAGGCCCAGCGGAACGGGACGAGCCGCGCGTCGACCCGCGCGACGCGCGCGATCACGCCTCGATCTCGCCCTCGGACACGATCACGGCGTGACCGCCGATCTCGGCGGAGGCGAGCGCGCCTTCGCGGATCACGATCTGCAGGTCGATCCGGCTCGGCCGGCCCATGGCGTAGCCCTGCTTGATCGTGACGGAATGCTCGCCGTCCCCCAGCGGCTCGAACTGCATCAGCACGCCCGCGAAGGCGGCCGCGGCGGAGCCGGTCGCCGGATCCTCGCTCACGCCGAAGACGGGCGCGCCGAACATGCGGGCATGGAAGGAGCGGCCCGGCTCCGAC
>CALMTJ010000302.1:4327-9065 GCA_937872715.1 uncultured Methylobacteriaceae bacterium | reverse complement strand
GTGTCGCGCGCGTAGACGTAGACGCCCACCCGGTCGCCCCCGAACGCGTCCGGCCGCGGGAAGGCGCGGGACACGGCGTCCGGCGAATTCACGGGCACGAAGTCGAACGGATTGCCGGCCGAGTGCCGGGACGGCAGGTGCAGGTCGAAGCCGATCTCCTTCGGGTCGAGCCCGAGCGCCTGCGCGGCGCCGACCGGCGAGAAGCCCTCCTCCAGCGCCGCCGGCAGCTGCGGCAGCCGGAAACGGGCATAGCCGGACGAGCGGTCGGCGGTCTCGACGACGCAGGGCACGATCCCGACACCCTCCTCGAGGCCGAACATCTGTGCGTCCGCGCGCGTCTCGTCCCGGAGCGCGAGGAGGAGCGCCGTCCCGACCGTCGGGTGGCCGGCGAAGGGCAGCTCGCGCCCCGGCGTGAAGATGCGGAGCCTGGCCCGGTGCCGGTCGTCCTCCGGCGGCAGCACGAACACGGTCTCCGAAAGGTTGAACTCGCGGGCCACCGCCTGCATGGCGGCGCCGTCGAGACCTTCCGAATCCAGCACGACGGCGAGCGGGTTGCCGGCGAAGCGGCGGGTGGTGAAGACGTCGAGCGTGACGAAGCGGCGGCGCATGTGAACCTCGGTCGAGGCGCCCGGCCTAGACCTCTTCGGCCGGGAAGGTCCAGGTCGGCGAGACGAATTCCTCCTGGGCGGCGACGGTCAGGATCTCGCGGGACCCCGCCTCCTCCGTCCGCTTGAGGAGCCCGTAGACGGAGGCCGCCGCCCGTTCCAGCGCGGCCCGGGCGGAGCCCGTCGAGAGGTGGTGCACGAGGAAGAGCGCGGCGATCGCGTCCCCGGCCCCGTTGACGGCGAGGCCGAGCCTCGGCGTCCTCACGCGCCACACCGTCCCGCCCTCCCCGGCCGCGAGATCGACGGATCCGGCGGGGGTCTCGTCCGTGTGCAGGGAGGTGACCAGCACCACGCGCGGCCCGGAACGGTGCAGGGCCGCGAGTGCTCGCCTGGCGCCGGACACCGTCGCGACCGGGAGCCCCGTCAGGTATTCGAGCTCGAACTGGTTCGGCGTCACGATGTCGGCGGCCGGAACCGCGTGGTCGCGCATGAAGTCCGGCACGCCGGGCCGGACGAAGATCCCGCGCCCCACATCGCCGATCACCGGATCGCAGCAATAGATCGCCCGCCCGTTCGCCTCCCGGACGCGGGCCACCGCGCCCAGCACCGCCTGGCCGATATCGGCCGAGCCCATATAGCCGGCCAGCACCGCGTCGCATGACGGCAGCACGCCCCGGGCCGCGATGCCGTCCATCACCTCCTCGACCGCCTGCCCGTCGAAGACGCGGCCGGTCCAGGACCCGTAGCCCGTGTGGTTCGAGAACTGCACGGTGTGGAGCGGCCACACCTCGTGACCCAGCCGCTGCATCGGGAACACGGCCGAGGCGTTGCCGACATGACCGAAGGCCACGTGCGACTGGATGGACAGGATGTTCATGGGTGAGCCGTCGGGAGCGCCGGGACGAATGCCGCTCGTTCCGGCCTATATGCCGGGGCGGCAGGAACGGGAAACCCGATGGATCTGGACAGCCTCGCGAACCCGGTGATCGCCTTCGTGCGCGACCACCGCGTCTGGGCGGCCCCGATCGTCGCGGCCCTCGCCTTCTCCGAATCTCTCGCGATCCTGTCGCTCCTGGTGCCCGCGACGGTGATGCTGGTCGGGATCGGGGCGCTGATCGGCTCCGCCGGGATGGGGCTCGCCTCGCCCGAGTTCTGGGCCGTCTGCCTCGCGGGCGCGGTCGGGGCCTTCGGGGGCGACTGGGTCTCCTACGAGTTCGGCCGCCATTTCGACGAGCGGGCGAAGCATGTCTGGCCGCTCAGCCGGCATCCGGACCTCGTGTCGCGCGCGGAGCTCTACATCCGGCGCTACGGCGCGCTCGGCATCTTCCTCGGCCGGTTCTTCGGGCCGCTGCGGGCGATCGTGCCGCTCGTCGCGGGCGTGTTCGACATGCCGCGCTGGCCCTTCCAGGCCGCGAACGCCGCCTCGGCGCTCGTCTGGTCCTTCGGCCTCCTGGCTCCGGGAGCGGGCCTCCTTGCCTGGCTCAGCGGGTGACCGCGACGGCGGCGGGGCGCGGCCGGGTGTTCGGCAGGAAGGCCGCGAAGAGCCCGATCGCCGGCAGCCAGGCGCAGACCGCGTAGACCGTTTCGATGGAGGTATGGTCGGCGAGGCGTCCCAGCAAGGCGGCTCCGAGCCCGCCGACCCCGAAGGCGAGGCCGAGGAACAGCCCGGAGACGAGGCCCACCCGACCGGGCAGCAATTCCTGGGCGAAGACCACGATCTGGGGCGTCGCCGACCCTACGATGAGCCCGATCGGGACGGTGAGCGCGACCGTGCCGGCGAGGTCCATGTGAGGCAGCAGCAGCGTGAACGGCAGGGAGCCGAGGATCGACCCCCAGATCACGACCTTGCTGCCGAAGCGGTCGCTGATCGGTCCCCCGATCACCGTCCCGGCGGCGACGGAGGCCAGGAACACGAACAGCGCCAACTGGGCCGTCTGAACGGACACCCCGAACCGGTGGATGAGGTAGAAGGTGTGGTAGGAGGTGAGCCCGGCCGTGTAGACGTTCTTGGAGAAGACGAGCACGACCAGGATCGCGACCGCGAGACCGACCCGCCTCCTCGACAGGCCGTGCGGAGCCGCGGTCAGGCCGACGCGGCCCCCGCGGCCAGCAAGGCGCGCCGCGTACCAGCGGCTGACGCCGGTCAGGATCAGCATCGCGACGAGGGCCGCGCCCGAGAACCAGGCGACGCTCCCCTGCCCTCTCGGCACGACGACGAGAGCCGCCAGGACCGGGCCGATGGCCGAGCCGAAATTGCCGCCGACCTGGAACAGGGACTGGCCCGTCCCGTACCGGGTGCCAGAGGCCATGCGGACCACGCGCGACGATTCCGGATGAAAGACGGACGAGCCCATCCCGATCATCGAGGCGGCGAGCAGGATGGTGCCGTAGCTCGCCGCGACGGAGAGCAGGAGGAGGCCCGCGAGCGTCAGGGTCATGCCGACCGGCAGCGAGAACGGGAGCGGATGCCGGTCCGTGTAGATGCCGACGAGCGGCTGAAGCAGCGAGGCGGTGAGCTGAAAGGCGAGCGTGATGAGGCCGATCTGCCCGAAATCGAGACCGTAGCCGGTCTTCAGGAGCGGGTAGATGGCCGGGACCAGCGACTGGATCAGGTCGTTCAGGCAATGGCAGACGCTGATGGCCCCGATCACCCCGAAGGCGGTGCCGGCCGCCGCCGGAGATCCGGCCGGTCTCCCGACGATCTCCGTCGCCGGCGCACCGCCCGCGGCTTCGGCCACACTCCCCGACATCGCTTGCTCCTGGACGTGACCGAGGCGCCGAGCCGGCGGCGCGACTCGGCCATCAGGCTATTACGGGAGGGCACCGGCTTCGGCCTCCCTCCCGGGCGCAGGGCTGCGTTGCAGAACCCGTCAGCTGGACGCGCGCTTGACGAAGCGGTCGTCGAAGGTCGCCGCGAGGTCGATCTTGGCGGTCGCGAGCTCCGGATCGAGCTTGCGGAGCATGTCGAGGACGCTCTCCTGCCCGCTCGGCGAGATGATGCCGGTGCGCGAATAGCTCTCGAGCGAGTTCTGCACGGCTTTGAGGTAGAGCGGCCGGTCGCCGAGATGGTATTCGGGCGGCACCGTCTCCGCGACGGCCTCCGGCGTCGCGGCCGCGAGCCAGCGCAGAGCCTTCACGTGGGCGTTCACGACCCGCTGCATCGTGTTCGGGTTCGCGTCGATGAAATCCTTCTTGGCGTAGACGACGGCCGCCGGGTTCGATCCGCCGAACAAAGCCTTCGTGCCGGCCTCCGTGCGGGTGTCGACGAGGACGGTGATCGCGTCGTCGCCCTCGAGCTTCGCGATCACGGGATCGAGATGGGAGATCGCGTCGATCTCGCCCTTCATCATCGCGGCAACGCCGCCGGCGCCGCCGCCGACCCCGATATAGGCGACGTCCGTCGGCTTAAGGCCGGCCTTGACCAGCGCGTATTGCATCGTGATCGCGGTCGAGGAGCCGGGCGCCGTGACGCCGACCTTGAGCCCCTTGAAATCCGCGATCGACCTGATCCGGCCGGCCTCGCTCCTGCGCACGCCGATGACGATGGCCGGGAAGCGGCCGAGCTCGCACACGGCCCGCACGTCCTGCCCCTTGGCCTGCATGCGGATCGTGTGCTCGTAGGCGCCCGTGACCACGTCGACCGAGCCACCGACCAACGCCTGCAGCGACTTCGCCCCGCCGCCGAAATCGTTGATCTCGACCTCGAGCCCCTCCTCCTTGAAGAAGCCGCGCCGTTCGGCGATGGTGAGCGGCAGGTAATAGAGGAGCGGCTTGCCGCCGACGCCGAGCGTCACCCGCGCCTTTTCCGGCCCGGCCGCAGGCTGGGCCAGCACGGAGGGAGCAGCCGCCACGGCGGCGGAAGCGGCGAGGAAATGTCTGCGGTCCATGAGCGTCCTCCGGTGCTCGTTCTTGCGACCTTTCTACCACCGAACGCCCGAAGCGCCAGCGAGGACCGGGACGAGCAAGGTCCCGGAGGCCGGCAGCCTGCGCTGGCGCGGACCCACACGTCGTGGCTCCGATCAACCGCGTCATAGCCGCAGCACATGCTAGCCGGGCTTGAACCGCCTTCCCTGTTGATCGCGCAGGCTGCCCCCGCCCGCCCATTTAGCTCTTTGCGAGAACAACCAGTAGAG
>CALMTJ010000302.1:0-4317 GCA_937872715.1 uncultured Methylobacteriaceae bacterium | reverse complement strand
GCGTAGGCCGGGATCACGGTCAGTGGCAGCTGCCGAATGAACAGAGATATGAACGCGTCGGACTGCCCTTCGATGAAGGTGACATGCAGCGATCCGAGCAGGAAGTAGCTTGCGACGTTGGGGCGAAGGAAGGAGGATATCCGAGACGTCACGACCAAGACGGGCGTCATGAATAGAAGAGGGAATATGATCAGTCCGGCAACCCCGAACGCCGCCAGCCCCTCTTGGGGCAGACAGAACGTGAAGAACGATACTCGTCCGTACTCGATCGTCCCAATCTGCCAGTTGAGCCAGTCTCCATAGCCGTAATCCAGTCCGGCCTTATCTCTCGCCAGAAACTTGGGAACGACACGGTCCCAAACCTCTGAGAAGATGCGAAGTCCCAACGGCTGAGCCGTTTCCATCTGATACGCAACCGCATCCAAAAGTCCGACGAACGCGAGCCTGTTTCCTATGTTGCTCCCATCGCCGAAATAGTCATAGACTTCGGTTCCTGATTCGTACTGACTTCGGAAATTCTCTCGAGTCCTCAGTTCTGCCATGTAGCCCGGATCCAATATCGACCGAGTTACTATCTCAACTGCTTGCTTGCTGTACTCGCTGACCGATAGGCCTTCCTTGGCGTAGCGCATCGCGAGTGAGATGGGAGACAGATAGAGCGAGAAGAAGATCATCGCGACAGCGGCAGATATGACGTGTTTAGGCCGTATCAATCTGTTCAAAAATCCTACGAAGAACACACAGATGACGCCGTTCAGTGCAAGATATCTCGTGTTCGACAGTAGCGCGGCAGCGACCATTGCGAGCAACATGAAAACCAGACGCTTGGAAACGAAGCCTCGTCCTCCTGACCTGCTGATCGTGCAGACCGACTCCGCGGCGAGACCGAGGTAAGTCAGTCCCATGATCGCGCTGGCGACCACGAAGACCGGGCCTGGATTGACGTCCGCACCTTGCTGAAGGACCCCCGCTATGCAGCTTGCCGCGAACCCTACCAGGAACGCCGTCAATCCCAGCAGGCGCATCGAGCGCGGATTCGGGATGGACGGAAAGATCGTCTGGCCTCGGTCGATCCTGCGCGCGAACAGGACGACGGCCGTCTCCGTCAGTATGAGAAGCAGGCAAAGGAAATAGGAATATACCGGCAAGTTAAGATTTGAATCGATCGTCTGGAGACGAACCGTCTTCAGCACGAGACCGAAGCCGACATACCTTCCGCAAAAGAATGCCGAGAACAGGGTGTATAGATCCCGCCCAAGCTGAATAAGCGGCAGAAATCCGATAAGGGCACCGGCGCAAGCAAGCAAAAGTACGATGGGATCGGCGCCGATGCTCAGCTGAACGAGCGCAATCGTGAGCAAGACGACGGAGAACGCCGCCATCTCCCGGCGCGATATCTGCGCGGCTGCCCGATCCGTCCGCAGCGAAGGGTCAGCGGACGCCGACCAGACCCGTGCCCCGACCTGAGCGGCTGATCTTGCATCAGACCTGCTACCGATCGTTTCCGTCACCCGAGGTCTCCTGCCGTCGCACGGATATTAACAAACTTTGGCTACGGCGACCGCAGCAAAGGACCAAGGATGCCTACCGCAGACACTCGCCCCAGCAGCCGCAGCGTGAATGTGGGTACCATATCGTCGAGTAGAAATCACGCTCTGGACGGGATCAGGGGATGGGCCGCCCTCTCGGTCGTTCTATTTCATGTCTTCTGGGAGACGTTCGGAGGGTTGTTCCCGGGCATCCGTAACATAGCGACCGCTCTCATTTTCGATGGCGAACTAGCCGTCTACATATTTTTCGTATTGTCGGGAGAAGCACTCACGTGGAACTATTTCAGGAACTACTCCACTCGGAGCATGGCAAGCCTGGCGATCAAGCGATATCCCCGCCTGACGATTCCGGTATTTGCCTCCTGTCTTCTGGTTTTCATTCTCATGAAACTTGACCTGGTCCACTCCGGAGCAGCAAGCATCATTGTACATAGCGAAGACTGGCTGGGGAAGTTCCTCAATTTCGAGCCAACTTTCCGAAACTTGATGATCTTTGCCTTGTCGCGCGTCTACACTCAAGGCATATCCGAACCGGTCGTGTACAACAACTTTCTATGGACGATGCCAATCGAACTCGTCGGCTCGATCCTGGTCTTCTTGACCGCCCTCCTTTCGGCTTTTCTCCGCAACTGGTTAAGATCTTTCGTGCTCCTCGCTTTGCTGGAGATCGTGGTGGCGCCGACGATGGCCTGCTTCACCGTGGGCATGATCTTCAGCAGACTCGGTGTCGACGGCGTGTTCGAGAGAGCGCGCGGGTCGGCAAGGATGCAGGTCCTATCTGCGGCCGTCCTGATCCTTACCGCGTTGGCAAGTGCCGTCGCCAACCTTCATGGTGCGCGGCCTGAAAGGATGGGAGTCGCTGTGGCGACTGTGTTGATCGGAGCAAGCTTCGCGAATCGGGCGGTGTACGGCTTCTGTCAGAATCGCATCTCAAGATTTCTCGGAGTGCTGTCCTTCCCCCTTTATCTAGTTCACTTCGCCGTCATCGTCTCGCTCACGTCCAGTCTGATCCTTCTGGCCGAGGCCAGAGGCATGCTCGACCTCACAGCCGCTCTCGCGATCGGCGGCGTGAGCGTAGCAGCTGTTTTCGGACTGGCCTTCTTGTTCACCTATGTCGAGCGCTTCACCGGCGCGCTGTGCGGGCGTCTGGCGCTGGCGCTCCTCGTACCCCCTCCATCAGGCGAACCAATTCGGGTTCACGGTCGTGCCGGCGGCGATGTCGGTGAAGCCCACCGTGCCGCCCCCTGACAAGTTCAGCTGCAGGTGGCCCTGCCCGTCATTGCCGGCGGCGTAGCTCTGCCCGTTGAGGCCGAGGCGGTCGCCTTCTCCCTGGTTGAAGCCGGTGATCAGATCCGCGCCGCTTCCTTGCGCGAACTGATACAGATCCGCTCCCGCCCCGCCGATCAGGGTGTCGTTGCCTCCGTCGCCCCAGAGCACGTCGTTGCCGCCGCCGCCGATCAGCATGTCGTTGCCGAGGCCGCCGAACAGGATGTCGTTGGCGTTGCCGCCCGAGACCGAATCGTTGCCCGCGCCGCCGAAGATGATGTTCGGGCTATCGAGGCCGGTCACGGTGTCGTTGCCCGAACCGAGCGCCAGCACGTTCGATCCGTCGACGGGATCGTAGCCCTGAGTGCCGGCGATCGGCCCGGAGGTCACGGAGGAAAGCTGGACGGAGCCGGACACGACGTTGCCGCTCGCGTCCCGTGCCTTCACCATCAGGCGCGACGACCCCCCGGTCGAGTCATACCAGAGGTCGGCCTCTCCGAGGGAGAGGTCGGCATCGGCAGGCGCCCCGTTCACCTGGGTGAAGATGGTGCCGCCCTTGTCGAGGCCGCTCTTCACCGCTCCGGCCGAATCTTCCGCCTGCAGGAGGTTTCCGGTGCCGCCGGCCTGCTGACGTACCCGGATGCCGGTCTCGTCGGACCACGTGCCGGCGAGATCGACGTCGAGCACGGCGGACGAGCGCGCCCCGCCGTTCAGGTTGACGGTGAGCGCGCCGTTGCCGTTGATCGCGGTCATCCGCATCTGGGCCGCCGAGCCGGCTCCTCCGACCGTGAAGATGCCGACGTTCTTGGCGGCCGCTGCCAGGTTCACGGCACCATCGAGGCCGTAGGCCCCGAGCTGAAGAACGGCGTTCTGCCCCGATTGCACGTTCAGGAGAGTGTTCGTGTCGCTGAAGCCCTTGATCTGCATGTTGGCGCGGGAGAACAGGTAGGTCATCTCGTCCGACTGCATGGACGGGCCGTCCTTGGCCGAGAAGAACCGTATCCCCTGGTTGCCGGAAGGCGCGCTCGGCGCCGGACCCGTGAAGTCGAGCGCGTCGATGAAGGTCGTGCGCGAGGTCCCGCTGCCTGAGCGGTCCGCCATGGCGAAAACCGGGCGCCACTGGATGTTGCCGTCGGCGCTCAGAGCCTCCCAGTACTGCTCCATCACCTTGTCGTAGCCGCGATCGTAATTCCCCTCGATCAGCGTTCGCATGGTCGGCTCGTTCTGCACGACCTTATTGTTCGCGTAACCGTTGTTGTAACCCCAGCCGCCGGTCGGATCTTCCGTGCCGTTGAACACGGTGTAATTGGTCTCGAAGGTGATGGGCGCGGAACTGGCGCTGGTCGAGCCCGTCTGGAAATCGAGTCGCTGTCCGCCGGTCGGCTGCCCAAAGGCGCGGGCGGGTTGAAAGTCTGCCATGTCGTCGGTCCCGATCCGGATCTGCTCGGGCAGATCCGGCCATTCTGCTGGTCTGTGGACCGGCTCGGGCTCTCTCCTCGTA
>CALMTJ010000301.1 GCA_937872715.1 uncultured Methylobacteriaceae bacterium | reverse complement strand
GATCGACGTCGTGCTCGACACGATCCTCGCTCAGCTTGCCCCGTCGACCCCCACCCCGGATCGGGCCTGCGGCCCGACTCTGCCCTCCCCGCAAGGGGGAGGGCTTCCACGTCGCGCGCTCCTCCTCGGCGGCGGCGCGCTCGGCATCGCCGCCGCCGTCCGGCCGGCGCGGCTCCTGGCGGAGGAGGCGGAGAGCCATGGCCTGTCCGTTTTCGGCGCCCTCAAATACCCGGCCGGCTTCCGGCATTTCGCCTATGTGCGGCCCGATGCGCCGAAGGGCGGATCGATCGGCCTGCAGATCTCGGCGACGGGCGGCAACCAGGCCTTCGACACGTTCAACACGCTGAATACCTTCGTGCTGCGGGGCGACGGCGCGGCCGGCATGGACGCGACCTACGACACGCTCATGGAGCGCGCCCTGGACGAGCCGGATTCGCTCTACGGGCTCGTGGCCGCGGGCGTGCGCCGCAGCGCCGACGGGCTGACCTACCGGTTCCGCCTCCGGCCGGAGGCCCGGTTCAGGGACGGTTCGCGGCTGACCGCCCGGGACGTCGCCTTCACGGTCGGCCTCCTCAAGAGCAAGGGCCATCCCCGCATCTCCCAGAGCCTGCTGCTCGTGTCGGGCGCCGAGGCCGAGGCGGACGACGTCGTCCGGATCGTCTTCGCGCCGGAGAGGGCGCGCGACCTGCCGCTCCTCGTCGCGGGCCTGCCGATCCTGTCGGAGGGGTACTGGCGCGGCCGCGACTTCGAGGCCGCGACGCTGGAGCCGCCGCTCGGCTCGGGCCCCTACCGGGTCGGGCGTTTCGAGGTCGGCCGCTACATCTCCTTCGAGCGCGACCGCACCTATTGGGCAGCCGACCTGCCGGTGAACCGGGGCCGCAACAATCTCGACGAGGTCCGCTACGAGTATTTCCGCGACCGGCAGGTGGCGTTCGAGGCGTTCAAGGCCGGCGCCTTCACCTTCCGGGAGGAGTTCACCGCCCGGATCTGGGCGACCGGCTACGACTTCCCGGCCGTGACGGACGGGCGCGTCAAGCGCGAAACCCTGCCGGACCGCACTCCGGTCGGCGCGCAGGGCTGGTTCTTCAATCTCCGCCGCGACAAGCTGAAGGACCCGCGGGTCCGGGAGGCGATCGGCCTCGCCTTCGATTTCGAATGGACCAATGCCAACGTCATGTACGGCGCCTACGCGCGCACGGCCTCCTATTTCGAGAATTCGGAGATGAAGGCGGAAGGGCGGCCCTCCCCGGCCGAGCTCGGGTTGCTCGAGCCGCACCGGGCGAGCCTCCCTGCAGACGTCTTCGGCGAGCCGGGGAGCCCGCCGCGCGGGGACGGGTCCGGCCAGGACAGGGCGCTGCTGCGGCGCGCCAGCGACCTTCTCCGGGAGGCGGGCTGCCGGCGCGACGGCAGCGTGCTGAAGCTTCCGTCCGGCGAGCCGCTGGCGGTCGAGTTCCTGGACAACCAGCCGGTCTTCCAGGCGCACCTCCAGCCCTTCCTGCGCAATCTCGGCCTCCTGGGGGTCGCGGCCACCTCTCGCATCGTCGACCCCGCGCAGTACCAGCGCCGGACGGAGGAGTTCGATTTCGACATCGCCGTGCAGCGCTTCGGCGGCTCGGCCACGCCCGGCGAGGGTCTGCGCCAGGTTTTCGGATCGCGCGCGGCGGCCACGCGCGGCTCGCAGAACCTGCCCGGCATCTCCCATCCGGCGGTCGACGCCCTCCTCGAAGCCGTCGCCCGGGCGGAGACCCGCCCGGACCTCGTGGCCGCCGTCCGGGCGCTCGACCGCGTGCTCCGGGCCGGCCGCTATTGGGTGCCGATGTGGTACCGGGCGAGCCGCCCGCTCGCGTATTGGGACCTGTATTCCCGCCCGCCGGAGCCGCCGGCCTACGGTCTCGGCGCCCCCGACACCTGGTGGTGGGATGCCGAGAAGGCCCGCCGCCAGGGCCGCGGTTGATGGCGGCCTACCTGCTCCGGCGGCTGCTCCTGATGGTGCCTACCCTCCTCGGCATCATGCTGATCTCCTTCGTCATCGTGCAGTTCGCGCCGGGCGGGCCGATCGAGCGGATCCTGGCGAACCTGCGCGGCAACGATGTCGGGGCGACCTCGCGACTCTCGGGCGGCGGTGGCGATCTCGGCGGCGCCGTCGGCCGCGGCCCGTCCGGGGGTGGCGAATCCGGCTCGCGCTATCGCGGCGCGCAGGGGCTCGACCCCGCCTTCATCGCGCGGCTCGAGACGCAGTTCGGCTTCGACAGGCCGCCGCACGAGCGGTTCGGGAAGATGATCGCCGATTACGCCCGCTTCGATTTCGGCAAGAGCTTCTTCCGGGACGTGCCGGTGGTGCAGCTCATCCGCGAGAAGCTGCCGGTCTCGATCACGCTCGGCCTCTGGATGACGCTCATCTCCTACCTGATCTCCGTCCCGCTCGGCATCGCCAAGGCCGTGCGGGACGGCCGGCCCTTCGACGTGTGGACCTCGGCCGTCGTGATCGTCGGCTACGCGATCCCGGGCTTCCTGTTCGCCATCCTGCTGATCGTGTTGTTCGCCGGCGGCTCCTTCTGGCAGGTCTTCCCGCTCCGCGGGCTCACCTCCGAGAACTGGGCCGATCTGTCCTGGCCGCAGCGGGCGCTCGACTATCTGGACGCCGCGCCGGCCGGCCAGACCGACGGTCTGCGCAAGCTGGCCGCAGCGGGCGCTCGACTATCTCTGGCATATCGCGCTGCCGGTCACCGCCATGGCGCTCGGCTCCTTCGCCACGTCGACGCTCCTCACCAAGAACTCGTTCCTGGACGAGATCCGCAAGCAATACGTGCTCACCGCCCGCATGAAGGGCTTGTCCGAGCGGCGCGTGCTCTACGGCCACGTGTTCCGCAACGCCATGCTGATCGTGATCGCGGGTTTCCCGGGCGCCTTCATCTCCGCCTTCTTCGCCGGGTCGCTCCTGATCGAGACCATCTTCTCCTTGGACGGGCTCGGGCTCCTGTCCTTCGAATCGATCGTCAACCGCGATTACCCGGTCGTGTTAGGCCGCCTGGTGATCTTTTCGCTGCTCGGCCTCGTCGTGAACCTCCTGTCCGACCTGACCTATACCTGGATCGATCCCCGGATCGATTTCGAGACGAGGGACGCGTGAGGGCGCCCCTGACCGCGTCATGGCCGGGCTCGTCCCGGCCACCCCGATGCGAAGGCTCGACGCGGATCTCCTATCGAGGTGGCCGGGACAAGCCCGGCCATGACGCGGGGAGGACGGTTTCATGAGCGTCGCTCCTCCCGCCCCCGAGCTCGACCGGGTCCCGCTCGCCTCCCCGGCGGCCGGGCCCGTGGCGCCTCCGCTGCCGCGCGAAGGCTTCGTGCGGCTCTCCCCGCTGAACCGGCGGCGCTGGGTGAACTTCACCGCGAATCGCCGGGGCTATTGGTCGCTCTGGATCTTCCTGCTCCTGTTCGGCACGAGCCTCTTCGCCGAGCTCATCGCCAACGACCGGCCGATCCTCGTCAGCTACAAGGGCCAGCTCCTCTACCCGGTCCTGGTCGATTACCCGGAGGCGGTGTTCGGGGGCTTCCTGGCGGTCACCGATTATCGCGACGCCTCAGTCTCGAAGGAGATCGCCGCCAATGGCTGGGCGCTCTGGCCGCCGGTCCGCTTCTCCTACGGCACACACAACCTCGACATCCCGGTGCCGGCACCCTCGCCGCCGACCTGGAGGCTGGCGGACGAGCAATGCCGCGCCCAGGCCGAGAAGACGGGCGGCAGCCGCTGCCGCGACCTCGAGCAGAACTGGCTCGGGACGGACGACCAGGGCCGCGACGTGGTGGCGAGGCTGATCTACGGGATCCGGCTGTCCGTGCTGTTCGGGCTCGTGCTGGCCACGATCTCGTCCGCCATCGGCATCGGGGCGGGCGCGGTCCAGGGCTATTTCGGCGGCTGGACCGACCTTGTCATGCAGCGCTTCATCGAGGTCTGGACCTCGCTGCCCTCCCTCTACCTCCTGATCATCATCTCATCCATCATCACGCCCTCCTTCCTGGTCCTGCTCGGCATCCTGCTCCTGTTCGAATGGGTGTCGCTCGTCGGCGTCGTGCGGGCCGAGTTCCTGCGCGGCCGGAACTTCGAATACGTGCGGGCGGCGCGCGCCCTCGGGCTGTCGAACCCGACCATCATGTTCCGGCATCTCCTGCCGAACGCCATGGTGGCGACGCTCACCTTCCTGCCGTTCAACCTGAACGGCTCCATCGCGACGCTGACCTCGCTCGATTATCTCGGCTTCGGCCTTCCGCCCGGCTCGCCCTCGCTCGGCGAGCTCCTGGCGCAGGGCAAGGCGAACCTCCAGGCGCCGTGGCTCGGCTTGACGGGTTTCGCCGTGATCGCGTTCGTCCTGTCGCTCCTCATCTTCATCGGCGAGGCCGTGCGCGACGCGTTCGACCCCCGCAAGACGCTGGCGTGACGGCAGCGCTCATGACCCGAATCCTCATCGCCGACGGCGCGCCGGCGGCATCGCAGGCCGAACTCGCCCCGTTCGGTGGACCGACCAACGGGGCGATGTTCGAGGAAGCGCTGCGCCTGCATGAGCCGGGCATCACCTGCGTCACGGTCAACGTCGCTGATGGCGAGACCCTGCCGGCCGGCACTTCGATCAGCGATTTCGACGGCCTGGTATTCACGGGCTCGCCGCTGAACATCTACGACCTGTCCCCGCCCGTGACCCGCCAGATCGATTTCGCCCGCACCGTCTTCGCGACGGGCGTTCCGGCCTGGGGCAGCTGCTGGGGCCTGCAGCTCGCGGCCGTGGCCCTTGGCGGCGGCGTGCGGAGGAACCCCAAGGGCCGCGAGCTCGGGGTTGCCCGCCGCATCCATCTCACCGCGGCCGGCCGCGCGCATCCGCTCTATGCCGGCAAGCCCGGCACGTTCGACGCGCTCTGCTCCCATGTCGACGAGGTCGAGACGCTTCCGCCCGGCGCCGCCGTGCTGGCGGAGAACGGCATGAGCGCCGTCCAGGCGATGGCGGTCGAGAGCGCCGGTTTCACCGGCGTCCAGTATCACCCGGAGCACGTCTTCGCGCTGACGGCTTCGATCGTCGAGGGGCGGGCGGCGGACCTCGTCGCGGAGGGCCTCGGCCGAACGGAGGAGGAGTTGCGGGCGCTCGCGGCCGATTACCGCGCGCTCGGCGCCGATCCCGCCCGCCGCGACCTCGCCTGGCGCTACGGTCTCGACGCGGCCGTGCTGGACCCGACCCTGCGCAGCGCCGAGATCGGCAACTGGCTGCGCCGGACGGTAGTGCCGCAGCGAGCGCGGCGGGCTGAGACTTCCCGCGGATGATGTCCTAGATTGCTCTCCGCTCACCGGAACGGAGAGCCTCGTTTGTCAGGGTTCGGGCTGACCGGTGCCGGAAATATCGAACACCGTGTTCGCTGACGATTCGCTCAGATCAAGCACTCGGAGAGATGGATGAGACGTTTCATCTGCGAGGCCTACCCGATCGACAGGCTGCCGCAAGATCTCTACCCCGGGTTGCCTTCGGGACGCCTCGTACGGGTCGTGATCGAGGACAAGATCACGGATGACGAGCTGCGTCAGGAGCTCGATGCGGAGATCGGAAAGGGCTTGGACGACATCGCGGCAGGACGTGTTCTCTCGGCTGACGAGGTATTGGCGCGTATCGATGCCCGATCCGGGAGCAGGGCTGCTGCAGCTGAATGAAGGTTCGCTTCGCGGCCCAAGCCGACTCGGATCTCGCAGCCATCCAGGCCTATATCGCTCGGGAAAACCCGGCTCGTGCGCTCAGCTTCGTCCGGGAGCTTGCCGAGGAGGCCGTCAAGATCCGTGACGCTCCGCTCGCCTACCCGGCTTTCGTGACTTCCGCCGGACTTGTTCTCAGGCGCAAGCTCCACGCCGGCTACGTCGTCGTCTATCGCGCGAGCGAGAATTCGGTTGACGTCTTACGCATCTTCCACGGAGCCCGGGACTTCACGCGGCTTCTCGGCGAAGAATCTTGACCACCCCGCTCCTGTCCGTCCAGGACCTCTCCGTCGCGTTCCGGTCCGGCTCGCGCGGGGACGTCGCCGCTACGCTCGCGGTCGACCGCGTCTCGGTGTTGCCGGGGCGGCGGGTTGAGGCGGTTAGGCGCGACGCCTGAAATGCCCTATCCTGGTTCGGGAGATCGGGACATGGGCCGCATCGTTCGTGAGCGCTACCCGGCTGCGAAGTTGCCGGACGATCTGCGGGCCGGGCTGCCCGACGACGCGACGGTCACCGTGACCCTGGACCACGAAGAACCGACTGAGGATGGCGCCGCGGTTCCGTCGAACGGCGTAGACAATTGGCGGGTCGCGGCATCTGGACCGGCCGAACCGGACCTGCCGATCACCCGTATCCTGGAAGGAGTGCAGGATCGGCGTACCTCGTCAGACGATCCGGTGACCCGCATCAGGGCGTTGAGGGCGGAATGGGACAGGCGCGACGAGCTGCACGAGCGGATCAGGGTCCGTGATCGTCCCTGACCGGCCCGTTTATCTCGATGCCAACATCCTGATCTACGCCACGGAAACCGATGGCGAAGAGGGCATGCTCGCCAGACGCTGGCTGATGCAGATCGACCGCGGACGGATAGCGGCCGTGACGAGCCGGCTCACCGCGCTCGAGGTGCTTCCGCACCCGATGGCGGTCGGCGATGCGGCGCTCGTCGGAGCGTATGAGCGCCTGCTGGTCGGCAGGCCCACGCTGCGTGTCGTGCCGGTCAGCTCCGGGGTTCTGGCCCGCGCCGTCGAGATCCGCGCCTCCCTGCGGAACGGCACGCCGGACGCCATTCACGCCGCGACGGCGCTGCTGGAGGGTTGCGCCGGTTTCCTCACGCATGACGAGCGGTTGAAGCTTCCATCCGGGGTGATCCGCTACACCCTTCCGTCCGTTTCGTTCTTCGACCCGTGACCGCCCCCCTCCTGTCCGTCCAGGACCTCTCCGTCGCGTTCCGGTCCGGCTCGCGCGGGGACGTCGCCGCTACGCTCGCGGTCGACCGCGTCTCGTTCGACATCGCGGCCGGCGAGACGGTGGCGCTGGTGGGCGAATCCGGTTCGGGAAAGTCGGTCACGGCGCTCTCCCTGCTGCGGCTCCTGCCCTATCCGGCCGCGAGCCATCCCGGAGGGCGGGTCCTGTTCAAGGGACGCGACCTCCTGGCCGCCTCCGACCGCGAGATCAGGCGGGTGCGGGGCGACGACATCGCCATGGTGTTCCAGGAGCCGATGACCTCGCTGAACCCGCTGCACACGGTGTCGCGGCAGATCGGCGAGATCCTGACCCTCCATCGCGGCCTCTCCCGCCGGGCGGCCCGCGTCCGCACGCTCGATCTGCTGCGGCTCGTCGGGCTTCGGGATGCGGCCTCGCGGCTCGGCGCCTTTCCGCACCAGCTCTCGGGTGGACAGCGCCAGCGCGTGATGATCGCGATGGCGCTCGCGAACGAGCCGGAGCTCCTGATCGCGGACGAGCCGACGACGGCGCTCGACGTCACGGTGCAGGCGCAGATTCTAGCACTGCTGGCCGATCTCAGGTCGCGGCTCGGCATGGCGATGCTGTTCATCACCCACGACCTCGGCATTGTCCGCAAGGTCGCGGACCGGGTCTGCGTGATGCAGGCCGGCCGGATCGTGGAGGCAGGGCCGGTGGAGACCGTCTTCGCCCGGCCGGAGCACGAATACACCCGGCGCCTCCTCGCGGCGGAGCCGAAGGGCCGGGCGGCGCCCGTCGCCATCGCGGCGCCGATCCTGGTCCGGGCCGGCCCGCTCAAGGTGTGGTTCCCGATCCGGCGCGGCCTGTTCGGACGAACGCGCGGCCACGTGAAGGCGATGCGTTTCCATCGCGCTGCGCACCACGCGGGC
>CALMTJ010000300.1 GCA_937872715.1 uncultured Methylobacteriaceae bacterium | reverse complement strand
CACGACGTTGCGTCTTCCGAGATCGTAATGGAGGTACTCGGCCTTGAGCGTGATCCCCTCCGACTTGAACAGGTTGAGGTAGCCGAGGAGGTTGAACGTGTTCAGGAAGCTGTCCGCCGGGATCGCGTATTCGACGCCGCCGCCATAGACGTAACCGGTCTGCATGCCGTCGTAGCGGCCCGAATAGACGAGCGCGCCGTCGAAGTTGCGGAAGAAGGCCGCGCGATACACGACGTTGCCGTAGCCGAGGCCGCCCGTCCCGTAGACCAGGAAGCGGTCGAAGGCGTAGCCGAGGCGGCCCCGGACCGTGCCGAGATAATCGAGTTGCTGGCGGAAGCCGCTATCCTCGGGAATGAAGCCGTTCGCCACCTGGGCCGGGCTGCGATAGGAGCGGCGGCGGTCGAGGTCCGTCCAGGTCGCGTCGGCCGCCACGCCGACCACGAAACCGTTGCCGGGATTGAACTGGTAATCGTAGCCGATGCCGCCGCCGAGATTGGCGAGCCCGTCCTGGGTGCTGCGCAGGGTCGGAGGGCGGCGGAGCTGGGCGACGTTGAGCTGCGTGTCGGTCAGGCCGCCGGCGCCGTTGTTGTTGCCAGTCGTGCGGATCGTCTGGTTGTCGCTGAACGTGTAGGCCGAGTGCGTGCCGGCGTAGAAGCCGGTCCAGGTGAACACGGGAACCGCCACGTAGGGCGGCGGCGCCGAGCGGACCGGCAGGTCCGCCGCGAGGGCGGCGGTCGAGACGAGGGTCGCGGCGGCGACGTATCCGGCGAAGCGTGTCAGCACGTTGAACCTGCCCTGAGTCTCTGGATTCAGGCGGCTACGCTAGCTTAACTGTTCGCCCGGCGCCATGGCGCCGCGGCAACACCCCGGCCGGTCAGTAGATCGCCGCCACCACGGGACGTTGCGGCGGCAGCAGTTCGAGGGTGGCCATCGAGCGGACGGGCGAAGAGGATGTCGGGCCGGCGAACTCGGCCGGCCGCCGCGGAGGCGCTGGGTGATCGATCTCGGCCATCTCGGCCACGCCGTCGTCAGCCCCGGACGCGACGTCGACGACCGCCACCTGCACGGCCGCGACGTCCGCTCTGGGGGGCGGCAGGACCGCGACGGGCACCGCCGGCTCCGCCTCCTCGTTCTCCCGGACGATGGACGTCCGGGGAGGTGCTTCTGCGGCGGCCAGCACGGTCGGCCGGGGCGCCGGCTCGGCTTTGAGGTCCGCCACCATCGTGGCGCCGGGCGCCACCCTGTAGGGCGCCGGGCTCCCGTCCGTCTTGAGAGTCGCCAGGAGCTTCTCGTCGTCGCTGCCGTTCGTGGACGCCTTGCCCAGATACTCGACCCGGACGCGCGCCGTTCCGCGCCTGCGGAAGTCCAGAGCCTCCGCGACCCGCTCGGAAACGTCGATCAGCCGCCCCTGCTCATAAGGTCCGCGATCGTTCACCCGGACGACCATGGAGCGCTTGTTCAGGGTGTTGGTGACCCGGATATAGCTCGGCAGGGGCAGGGTCGGGCTCGCGGCCGCCACCGATCCGCGATCGAACACCTCGCCGTTCGCGGTGAGGCGGCCGTGGAAGGCCGCGCCGTACCAGGAAGCCCAGCCTTCGCGGGAGAAGCCCTTGCCGCCGGTCGGCACGTAGGTCCGGCCGCCGACCACGTAGGGCTTGCCGATCATCTCCCGGCCGCCGCCCTTCGGGACGGGATCGCCGTCGGCGACCACCTTCGGGCTCGGCGCCACGCCGTACTTGTTGCCGAGACCGCCGACCGCATTCTGCGGCCCGGCGCAATTCGCGACCGCAGTCGCGAGAAGCAAGGCCGCACCGATCCGAACGCAGAGGGCCCGGCCCCGCGCCGCCATGTCTCCGTCGAAGGTCAAACACCCGCTCCCCTTGCCGGCGCGGCTCTTTTCCGAGTCTTCGCCAGCGCGTCAGCACCCCGAGACGCACCGTCACCATCGGCGGTGAAACTTAACGAAACTTTGCGCCGAATCGTCCGGAAGGCTGCAACCTTCCGGCAACACGTTCCGCGTTTCAGCCGTAACCCGTGTCTTCATGGGCGGCGACCCAGGACGCGAACCTCGCCCGACCCGCCCCATCGGGTGCCACGCCGTTGTCCCGGCACCAGATCGGGAATTCGAATGGATCGAGGATCGCCCGAACGATCCTGTTTCCCGAGGCCGTCGCCGCCCGCTCCGCGTTCTCGGCCAGCGCCAGCCATTGCTCGAAGGTGTCGGGAAGGCTGCCCGCATCCGTCATCAGGGCGCGGGCCCGGTCGTAATCGCCCGGAAGGTACCAGGCGATGCCGACGGCCGGCTTGCGCGACGACATCGTCAAGTCCGCTGATTCGTCAGCGGCTTACGCGCAAACATCAACCCGGCTCGTCAGCCGGATCGGGTTCACGGCTGCTCCTTGAGCTGCGCGATGGAGAGCGCCCCGCGAGCCTTGAACAGGAGGTCCAGCGCTTCCAGCATGAGCTGATGGATCTTGGTGCGCTCCGTATAGGCGATGTCGCGGAGCTGGTCGTGAACGGGCGGCTCCAGGTACACGGAGAGCTGCTTCGCACGCTCCTTCAGGGTGCCGCGCGGATTGGGCTCGGCCGGCTTCGCGGGCGGAAGGGGGACGATCTCCCCGCCGCCCCGCTGAGACGTCGGGACCGCGGACGCGACGATGGACGCGAGACTGAGCCTAGGCTGCTTTGACATAGATATGCCCCTGCGAACGCTTCTCGATCCAGGTCCAGAGGCGGCGTATCTCCGCGGCGGCCTGTCCGGTCGGGTTGTACTCGGTCACGCCCTGCCCCATGCCGAGCGCATCCTGGTGATCGTTGCGCATGACGATGTTGACGTCCGGCAGCACGCCGAGGACGGTGAGGCCGTCGGCGGCGTCGCGCACCCGATAGGAGCGCGGCGGGGTCTGGTTCAGCACGAAGGCGAATTTCTTCTCGAGCCGGTAGATGGCCGCAAGGGTCGGCTTGAAGGCCCGAAGGTCGGCCGGGGTCGGCCGGCACGGGATGACGCAGAGGTCGGCCGCCCGTATGGCGGCGAGCGAACCGGGGCTGTCGACGCCGGGCGTGTCGATGAAGACGTAGTCGAAATCCGAATCGCGCAGCCGCGCCATGATGTCGTCGAGCTGCGTCGCGTCGATCTGGGCCACCTCCGGCGTATCGTCCCGGCGATGCTCCGCCCAGTCGCTCACCGTCGCCTGCCGGTCCATCTCCAGGATGCAGACCGACCGGCCCTCCTGCTGTGCCGCGACCGCGAGGGAGATGCACAGCGTGGACTTGCCGCTGCCACCCTTCTGGGTCACGAACGTGATCGCCTTCATCCGGCGCTCCTTCCTCGTCGGGTACACAGGCCGTGCGACGTCAGCCGCGCGGCGGGGCGGCCCCTCGGCCCGGGATCATGCGATCCTGTGAGCCAAGGACATCGTCCTTGTCGGCGCACATGGTTAACGTCGGCTTAAGAGCCGCGCGTTGACGGGCCGGAGCGCCCGGACCTACACGAAGGTGCCGCGGCTGAACGCGGGACCGGAAGGGTGGCCGAGCGGTTTAAGGCAGCGGTCTTGAAAACCGCCGTGGGGGAAACTCCACCGTGGGTTCGAATCCCACCCCTTCCGCCAGCGTTCAAAACATCCGGGTCAGCAGCATGGGGATCACGTAGCCCAGCGCCCCGAAGAGGAGGATGACGCCGACGATGGCGGCGGAGATCCAGGCCGTCAGGCGGGGCCGCTTCCGGCCGTCGTAGCGCAGCAGGACGCGCGCGGCCCAGCGCCACGGAGTCCTGGCGAGCTTCGGCGGGACGCCTGCCATGTCTTCGTTCCCATCGTCCGTCCGGATCGCCGCGAACAACGCCCGAATCCGAAAGGCGTTGCCGGACGTGCACTGACTCTGTCGTCCGTGCTAGAGCGGGACGCCTCCCATGCGTCTCGTGATCCACGACAGCCGATGCGTCGCGGATCTCAGGCCGGGCGGGCTTCCCAGGTGTGACTGACATGATCGCGACCTCCGCGCGGAGCCCCGACGGCCCCGCGCCCAAGATCTCCTTCGTTTCGCTCGGCTGCCCGAAGGCGCTGGTGGATTCGGAGCGCATCGTCACGAGCCTTCGGGCGGAGGGTTATGAGCTCGCGAAGCGTCACCAGGGAGCCGACCTCGTCATCGTCAACACCTGCGGCTTCCTCGATTCCGCCAAGGCCGAATCGCTGGGCGCCATCGGCGAGGCGCTGGCCGAGAACGGCCGGGTCATCGTCACGGGCTGCATGGGGGCGGAGCCGGACGCGATCCGCGATCGCTTCCCGGACGTGTTGGCGATCACCGGGCCGCAGCAATACGAGAGCGTGCTGGCGGCCGTGCACCAGGCGGTGCCGCCCCGCCACGACCCGTTCACCGACCTCGTGCCGCCGCAGGGCATCAAGCTCACGCCCCGGCACTACGCCTACCTGAAGATCTCCGAAGGCTGCAACCACCGCTGCTCGTTCTGCATCATCCCGAAGCTCCGCGGCGACCTCGTCAGCCGGCCGGCGGGCGATGTGCTGCGCGAGGCCGAGCGCCTCGTGAAGGCGGGCGTGAAGGAGCTGCTGGTCGTCTCGCAGGACACGAGCGCCTACGGCCTGGACATCAAGTACGGGGAGAGCACATTCCGGGATCGCACTGTCCGCGCTAGTTTTTTCGACATCGCGAAGGAGCTGGGGCAGCTCGGCGTCTGGGTTCGGCTGCACTACGTCTATCCTTATCCGCATGTCGACGAGGTCGTTCCGCTGATGGCGGAGGGGCTGGTGCTGCCCTATCTCGACATCCCGTTCCAGCACGCCTCCCCGGCCGTGCTGCGCGCCATGCGCAGGCCCGCGCAGGGCGAGCGGGTGCTGGAGCGCATCCGGCGCTGGCGCGAGATCGCGCCCGACCTCTCCATACGGTCGACCTTCATCGTCGGCTTCCCGGGCGAGACGGAGGAGGACGTGGAGCTCCTCCTCGACTGGCTGAAGGAGGCGAAGCTCGACCGGGTCGGCTGCTTCAAATTCGAGCCGGTGGCGGGAGCGCCCGCGAACGCCATCCGGCCGACAGTGCCGGACGAGGTGAAGGAGAGCCGCTGGCGCCGCGTCATGGCGGCGAGCCGCGAGATCAGCCGCAGGCAGCTCGCCCGCAAGGTCGGCCGGCGCCTCCCGGTGATCATCGACGAGGCCGGCGGACCGGTCGCGAAGGGCCGGTCGCGCTACGATGCGCCCGAGATCGACGGCGCCGTGCACGTGTCGTCGCGCCGCCCGCTCCGACAGGGCGACATCGTCAGCGTGAAGGTGGAGCGGGCTGACGATTACGACCTGTTCGGCACCGCCGTGTGAGGGTCAGGGCGTCATCACGATGGCGCCCGTGGTCTCGCGGCCTTCCAGCGCCCGGTGGATGTCGGCCGCCTCGGCCAGCTTGGCGCGCCTGTTGATCGCGATCTTCACGGCGCCGGACGCCACGACCCCGAACAGGTTCGCGGCCATCTCGTCCAGCGTCTCCCGCGTGGAGGTGAAGGAGTTGAGGGTCGGCCGGGTCACGTAGAGGGAGCCTTTGGCCGAAAGCAGCCCGAGGTTGAAGTTCTCGACGGGACCCGAGGCGGAGCCGAAATTCACCAGCACCCCGTGGGGCCGGATGCAGTCGAGCGACTGCACCACCGTGTCCTTGCCGACGCCGTCGTAGACGGCGGCGCAGAGCTTGCCGTCCGTGATTTCTCTGACCCTGGCGGGGAAGTCGTCCTGCCGGTACAGGATCACATGATCGCAGCCATTCGCCTTCGCGAGGGCCGCCTTCTCCTCCGTGCCGGCGGTGCCGATGACGGTCGCGCCGAGATGCTTCGCCCATTGCGACAGGATCAGCCCGACGCCGCCCGCGGCCGCGTGGACCAGGATCGTATCGCCGCTTCGGACCTTGTAGCTGCGGTGCAGGAGGTACTCGACCGTGAGCCCCTTCAGCATCATCGCGGCCGCATCCTCGTCCGACACGCCGTCCGGGAGCTTGACCGCTGCCGCGACCGGCACGTTGCGTTCCGCCGCGTAGCAGCCGAGCCCGGCCACGTAGGCGACGCGGTCCCCCGGCGCGAAGCCGGCGACGCCCTGGCCCAGGGACGCCACCTCCCCGGCCGCCTCGTTCCCGGAGATGAACGGCAGGGACGGAGCCTGGTACTGGCCCGAGCGGAAATAAGTGTCGATGTAGTTCACGCCGATGGCGGTCTGCCGGACGCGGATCTCGCCCGGAGCGGGCGGCGGCAGGTCGACGTCTTCGTAGGTGAGGACCTCGGGGCCGCCGTAGCGGTGAACCCTGACAGCTGCGACCATGACGTCCCCTCCCCGCTCGGAGGCCGATCACTTAAGAGCGTGGTGGCGGCAAGGCAATCGGAGAGGGCATGGAGCGCGCGCGGGAGGAGGATGCCGACGTCGCGGTGGTGGGCGCAGGCGCGATAGGCCTCGCGGCGGCCCTGGCCTTCACCCGCGCCGGTTTCCCGACGGTCCTGGTCGGACCGGAGCCGCAGGTACGGGACGGCCGGACGGCGGCCCTGCTCGACGGCTCGCTCAAGCTCCTCGCCTCGCTCGGGCTGCAGGAGGGTTTGGCCGAGGCCTCGGCACCTCTGCAGATCCTGCGGATCGTCGACGATACCGGGAGCCTGTTCCGCCCGCCGCCGGTCGAGTTCAGGGCGGCCGAGCTCGGCCTGCCGGCCTTCGGCCGCAACGTCGAGAACGCCCGCCTCGTGGCGCTGCTGGCGGAGGCCGCCCGGGCGGAGAGCCGCCTCCGATGGCGGCCGGAGCTGGCCTGCGGCCTCGGCGGGGCGGATCTCGACACCGTGTCGATGTTCGATGGCTCTGCCCTGCGGGCGAGGCTCGTGATCGCCGCCGATGGCCGGAGGTCGCGGATGCGGGAGGCGGCCGGCATCGGGACGCGCGAGCGGCGCTATCCGCAGGTCGCCTTCACGACGATCCTGTCCCATGCCCGCGACCACGGCTTCGCCTCGACCGAGTTCCACACTCGGGCCGGGCCGGCGACCTTCGTCCCGCTGCCCGGCCGGAGGTCGAGCCTCGTCTGGGTCACGAGCCCGCCCGATGCCGAGCGGTTGGCGGCGATGCCCGACGACCGCCTCGCCGACGCCGTCCGGATGCGGGCGCGCTCCCTCCTCGGCCCCGTCGAGATCGACGGGCCGCGCGGCACGGCACCGCTCGGAGCGCTGTGGGTGGACAGGCTCGTCAGGGGTCGGCTGGCGCTCGTCGGAGAGGCCGCGCATGCCCTGCCGCCGATCGGCGCGCAGGGGCTGAACCTCGGCATGGCCGATATCCGGGCGCTGCTCGACGTCGCGCTCCGGGCGCGCGCGGAGGGTCTCGACGTCGGCGGCCCGGCCGCGCTCGCCCGC
>CALMTJ010000299.1 GCA_937872715.1 uncultured Methylobacteriaceae bacterium | reverse complement strand
TCCCGGCCGGGTTCAGCAGGCTGCTGCGGCACCCGGGCCATAACTGGCGCTTCCAGACGGAGCCCGAGGAGGCCACGGACGGGCGGGTGATCGCCGTGCCTCGCGGCAAGGGGCTCGGCGGCTCCACGCTGATCAACGGCATGATCTACGTCCGCGGCCAGCCGCAGGATTACGATTCCTGGGCGCAGGCCGGCTGCCGGGGCTGGGGCTTCTCCGACGTGCTGCCGTATTTCCAAAAGCTGGAGGATTACGACGGCCCGGCCGACCCTCTGCGCGCCCGGGGCGGCCCGCTGCCGCTGACGGAGGTGGCCGAGCGGCCAGCCCTCGCCGAGGCGTTCATCGCCGCCGGGGAGGCGGCCGGCCACCCGCGCAACCCGGATTACAACGCCGCCCGCCAGGACGGTTTCGGCTATTATCAGGTCAACCAGCGCGGCGGCCGTCGCGTCAGCGCCGCGGCCGCCTACCTGCGACCGGCGCTCGGGAGGGCGAATCTCGCGGTGGTGACCGGTGCGCACGCGCTGCGGCTCGCCTTCGAATGCGGCCGGGCGAGCGGCGTCGTGGCACTGGTGAACGGACGGACCAGGACGTTCCGTGCACGGGCGGAGGTGATCCTCGCGGCCGGCGCGGCGCAGAGCCCGCAGATCCTGGAATTGTCGGGAATCGGCGACCCGGCGGTGCTGGCCGGGATCGGCGTGCCCGTGCGGCACGCCTGCGCGGCGGTCGGCGCCAACTACATGGACCATTACTGCACGCGCATGAACTGGCGCGTCCGCCTGCCCGTGACCCTGAACGAGCAGACGCGGGGCCTGCGTCTCGGATGGGCAGTCGCGCGCTACCTCGCGACCCGCCGGGGCATCCTGACGCTCGGCACCGGGCTCGCCTACGGCTTCGTGCGCACGCGGCCGGGCCTCGAAGGGCCGGACGTGCAGTACTTCTTCATGCACGCGAGCTACGCCAACGCGGCCGAGCGCCTGCTCGACCGGCTCCCCGGCATGACGGTCGGCGTCACGCAGCTCCGCCCGCAATCGCGCGGCACGATCCACGCCGTCTCGCCCGATCCCCTCAGCGCCCCGGCCATCCGGCCGAACTTCCTCGCGGCGGAGGAGGATCGCCGGGCCATGGTCGAGGGCATGAAGATCGCGCGAACCGTCGTCGGGGCGGCGCCGATGGACCGCTTCCGCGGCGCGGAGCTCAATCCCGGCCCCGATTGCCGGACCGACGCGGACTGGCTCGCCTTCGCCCGGCGGGACGGGCAGACGATCTACCACATCTGCG
The DNA here is from genome assembly GCA_937872715.1 of uncultured Methylobacteriaceae bacterium. Taxonomy (GTDB): domain Bacteria; phylum Pseudomonadota; class Alphaproteobacteria; order Rhizobiales; family Beijerinckiaceae; genus Enterovirga. The sequence goes on along the minus strand of CALMTJ010000299.1, from coordinate 584 downwards.
GCACCTGCCGGATGGGCGGGGACCCGGCGGCCGTGACCGACCCGGAGCTGCGGGTGCGCGGTGTGGCGGGCCTGCGCGTGGCGGACGCCTCCGTGATGCCGTCCATCGTGTCGGGCAACACGCAGGCGGCGGTCTTCATGATCGCCGAGAAGGCCGCCGACCTCATCGGCACCTGACCGTTGGCGAGGGCGATCTCCCCCGCTGCCCCGCGAAGCCCGCTTCCGAGCCGGCGCCGCCTGCACACGCGCGTCCCCGACGCCCGTTGGACGGCTTTCTCGCCAAGGACAGCAATGCGCATCGGACGTCGACACAGGCGGGTCTTCGCCATCGTTGCGGACGAGATCAGTCCGCTTCGGCGCAGCGGTATGCAGAGGCCGACGTACCGATTCCGGCCGCTCGCTGAGCGACGCCGTTCGCGCTGACCAACAGCGCGCTCTTCGAGCCGACGTCGAGATACGGCGTGCCGTTCTCTCCCGCATGGTGTTTGCGCGCTGTAGCGCCGGCGAGGATGCCGGTCCATGGCAGGATCCTCACACGAACCGGAAATCGTCGGCGGCGAGGCTCGAGAGTGCGACGGATTGGAG
>CALMTJ010000298.1 GCA_937872715.1 uncultured Methylobacteriaceae bacterium | reverse complement strand
GTTCACGAACTTGGATTCGTCCGAGGCGAGGTAGATCGCCGCGAAGGCGACGTCGTGCGCGTCGCCCATCTTCCCCCCGGGGCAGGCCAGGTCGCGACGGCGCATCGGTTCGGCGATGTCGTCGCCGAAGCGTCGCCGCATGGCGGCCGCGACCATCGGCGTGTCGAGGAAGCCCGGCAGGATGGTGTTCGACCGCACGCCCCTGCGGGCATGCTGGATTGCCATGTGGCGCGACATCTGGATCATGGCGGCCTTCGAGGCCGCGTAGGAGATCATCGGCGCGCCGACCCACCGCTGCCCGGTGATGGAGGAGATGTTGACGATCGACCCGCCGCCGCCGCGCTCCATGACCGGAATCGCCGCCTTGCAGGTGTGGAACACGCCCTTCAGGTTGACGGCGAAGACCTTGTCCCAGGTCGCTTCGTCGAGCTCGACGACGCCGCCCGAGGCCCCGATCCCGATATTGTTGACGAGGACGTGAACCGTGCCGAACGCCTCCAGGCAGGCGGCCATCGCGCGCTCCACGTCGCCCGCCGCCGCGACGTCGCCGCGGAAGATTTCGCAGCTCCCTCCCGCGTCCCGGATCAGGTCCCGCGTCGCCGCCGCGGCCGCCTCGTCGAGGTCGAGCCCGAACACCCGCGCGCCTTCCCGTGCAAACAGGTGGGCGATCGCCTTTCCTGTGCCCCATCCGGCGTCGGAGGATCCGATGCCCGTGACGAAGGCGACCTTGTCCTTCAGCCGTCCGGTCATCCCACGGCCTCCGGCTGCCGGCCGGGCCGCATCTCGGCCGCCGCCCTCGCCCGCAGCGCCTTCTTGTCGAGCTTGCCCAGCGCGCTCATCGGCAGGTCGTTGACGAACCGGACCGATTTCGGCGCCTGGATCGGCCCCTTCCGCTCGCGCACGAGCGCGATCAGGGCGTCGGCCGCGACCGAGCTGCCGGGCCGCAGCACCACGTAGGCGGTGACCGCCTCGCCCCATTTGTCGTCCGGGACCCCGATGACGGAGACGACGGACACCGCCGGGTGCTCACCGATCACGTCTTCGACCTCGCGCGGATAGACGTTGAAGCCGCCCGTGATGATCATGTCCTTCTTGCGGTCGACGATGTGGAGGAAGCCGTCGCCGTCTCGGACCGCGATGTCGCCGGTATGCAGCCACCCTCCGGCGAAGGCCTCGGCCGTCTCGCGCGGCTTGTTGAGATACCCGGCGCAGACGAGCGGGCCGCGGACGCAGATCTCCCCGGGCGATCCCGCCTCGACCGGAGCATCGGCCGGACCCATGAGCGCGACCTCCACCCAGGGAACGGAGCGCCCGCAGGCGGACAGGCGGTGGAGGTCGCCCCGCACGTGTTCGGCCCGCCGCATGACCGTGACGGTGAGCGGCGCCTCCGTCTGGCCGTAGAACTGGAAGAACACCGGCCCGAAGGCGGAGATCGCGTCGTCGAGGCGGCTCGGCGATATCGGCGCCGAGCCGATATAGATGCATTCCAGGCTCGACAGGTCGAAATCCGCGCGCCGGGGGTGGTCGAGGAGCGCGTACACCATCGTCGGAACGACCATGGTGCAGGTGGCCCGGTGCCTCTCGATCATGGCCATGGTGGACGCGGGCTCGAACCCGGCGCCGACGATCAGCGAGCCGTTGCGCATCAGGACGGGGATCAGCATCGCCTGCGCGGCGTGGCTGAGCGGGGAGCAGACGAGGAACCGGATCTCGTCCGGCCATTCCCATTCCGCCAGCATGATGGTCAGCATGGTCGTCTGCGACCGATGCGTGTTCATGATGCCCTTGGGCTTTCCCGTCGTGCCGCCCGAATAGTTGATGCGGCAGACCCCTTCGGGATCGACGACGGGCGCGACCAGCGCCTTCGGCGGGAAATCGGAGGCGAGGGCGTCGAGGTCCAGACAGATGTCCGTCGGGCCGAGCGCGAGAAGCAGCCTTCGGCCGGACAGCCGGGAGGAGAGCGCCTCGGCCTGCGAGGCGAAATGGTCCGGATCGAAGACCAGGACCTCGATCGCGGCGTCCTCGATGCAATAGGCGAAGTCGTCGAGCGATCCCATCGGATGGAGGCTCGTGAGGCAGCCGTCGGCCAGCGTGACCGCCGTCATCGTCAAGACCACTTCCGGGCGGTTGCGCGACAGGAGCGCGATACGGGTGCCTTGTCCGACGCCGAGATGCGCGAGCGCCTGGGCATAGGAGCTCGTGAGATCGCGAATGTGGCCGGCCGTCAGCACTCTGCCGTCGTCCATGTGCAGCGCCGGACGCTCGAGGTCGCGGCTCAGCGCGTGGACGAGGAGCTGAGGCGCATAGGCGCCGCGGTGCAACGGTTCGCCTCCCATCTGTCCTCCCGCCCGACGCTTCGCGTTCCACCGACGATTACTTCATGTTTGTTAATACTGCAATATCATTGATATAGATTGCGCTGCCTTGGACGGCCGTGACGCGCGACCCGCTCAACGCCGCGGCCTGGCGACGACGCATCAAACCACGCCGCGATTGAAATGGACAGACCATTCTGCTAGGTATTCTGGCATGCGCGAGGGCACGTGACGTGAACGAGCTGACACTGCGGGATTTCCTGTCAGTGCCCTACCTCGTTGAAGCCGAGACGGTCGATGCCGGGGAGGGCCGCTGGGTGCGCCGGGCGTCCTATCCCGAGCTGCCGGAATGCACGGTCGAATCGCCGACGATCGAGGACACGCTGGAACGGCTCGAGCGGCGCCGGGTGGAGCGGATCCTCGAGATGCTGGGCGAGGGCGGCCGCCCGCCCGTCCCGCGCCCTCCGCTGCCCGACAGCGACCCCGAGGGTGTCGTGGGGCGGCTCGGCTTCGGACCGGACGTCGTCGCGCTCCTCGACCGGAGCGGGACCGATCTCTCCAGCCGGCTGGCCGCGTCCTGCGGCCCGGGCTGAACATGGAACGAGGCCGGTCCGCTGGCCCAGCACAGGAGAAACGCCATGTTGTCCCATGACGACAACGAGAAGCTCGTCCGGGTCGGCGCCGGGACACCGATGGGCGACCTGTTCCGGCTCTACTGGATCCCGTTCTACCTCTCGCGCGACCTGACGCCGGACGGGCAGCCGAAGCGGGTCAAGCTGCTCGGCGAGGACCTCGTGGCGTTCCGCGACACCGCCGGCCGGGTCGGGCTCGTGGCCAATGCCTGCGCGCATCGCGGAGCCCCGATGATGTATGGCCGTAACGAGGATTGCGGGCTGCGCTGCGTCTACCACGGCTGGAAATACGACGTGACGGGCGCGGTGGTCGACATGCCGGCCGAGCCGGTCCGCAGCCGGATGAAGGAGCGCGTCCGGATCAAGGCCTATCCATGCCGGGAGCGGAACGGGGTCGTGTGGACCTATATGGGGCCGGACGCCGAAGCGCCGGCGCTGCCGAACATGGAATGGAACCTCGTCCCGGAGGCGAATGTCAGCCTGTCGATGCGGATCCAGGAATGCAACTGGCTCCAGGCGCTGGAAGGCGAGATCGATTCCGCCCACGCGCCGCTCCTGCACGGCCGGATCGACGAGAAGGGCTCCATCAACGACTGGGTCGCCAAGAAGGATCTCCGGCCGACCTTCGAATGCGTCCGGCAGGATTTCGGCATGAGCATCGCGGCGCGGCGCCGCTTCGACGACACGACGCTCTACTGGCGGGTGAACCAGTTCGTGATGCCGTTCTACTCGCTCGTGCCGCCCCAATCGAAATATCCGGAGCTGTCCGGCCACGCCTGGGTGCCCATGGACGACGAGAACACCGTCTGCCTGATGTTCTCCTACCATCCGGCGCAGGAGCTCTACCCGAAGACGCGCGCGCTGTTCGAGAACGGCCATGACGGCCGCGAGACGGGCCATGCGAGCCGGCACGCCTACGCGGAGAAGGACGCCTCGACCCCCTACGCGGATTACTGGACGAAGTTCAGCCCCGCCACCAACTACCGGTTCGATTACAGGAGCCAGGAGACCACCTGGTTCTCCGGCCTGCCCGGGCTGTGGGTCCAGGACGCCGCCTGCCAGTCCGGCATCGCGCCGGTCTACGACCGCACGACGGAGAACCTCTGCTCCAGCGACACGGGCATCGTGATGACGCGCCGCTTCCTGCTGGAGAGCCTCGCGGCCTATCGCGAGCGCGGGATCAGGCCGCAGGGCGTGGCCGATCCGGACGTGTTCATGGTCAGGGCGGTCTCGCTGCAGCTCCCGGAGGAGGAGCGCTGGGCCGATGCCGGCCGGATCCACATGCAGGCCCGCCTCGGCGAGAGCTTCGGCTACAAGCTCTGACGGCGTCGGACCTGGCGGATGCCCGAGCCCACCTTCGAGGTCCGGATCGCCGCGGCGGCCGACGAATCGCCGCGCGTGCGCAGCTTCGTCCTCGAGCCCCTCTCCGGTCCGCTGCCGGCCTTCACGGCCGGCTCGCACGTCGATGGCCACCTCCCGGCCGGGGGCGTGCGGAGCTACTCGCTCCTCAACGGTCCGCACGAGCGCGACCGCTACGTGGTGGCGGTCGCGCTCGACGCGGAGAGCCGCGGCGGCTCCCGCCATATCCATGGGGCCTGGCGGGTCGGGCAGACAGTCAGGATCTCCCCGCCGCGGAACAGCTTCGCGCTCGCCGAGGACGCGGCCCATTCCGTATTCATCGCGGGCGGCATCGGCATCACGCCGCTCCTCTCCATGATGGCGCGGCTCGACGCGCTCGGCCGCTCCTGGGAGCTGCATTATGCGCTGCGGCTCAGGGGGGAGGCCGCCTTCCTGAACCGGATCTCGCGCCTGGGCGTCGCCGACCCGAAGGTCCATGTCAGCTTTCACCACGAGGCGGACGCGACCCGGCTCGACGTCGCGGCCGTGGTGCGCGGCACCCCGGCCGACGCGCATCTTTATTGCTGCGGCCCGGCCCGGATGCTCGATGCGTTCCTCGACGCCACGGCCGGGCGGCCGGAGAGCCATGTCCACGTCGAGTACTTCACCTCCCGCGAGGCGGCCGCGACGGAGGGCGGTTATGCCCTCGTTCTCCGGCGGAGCGGCCGCACGGTGCGGGTCGAGCCCGGGCAGCGCATGCTGGACGCGCTGCTCGCGGCTGGGGTCGACGTGTCCTATTCCTGCTCGGAGGGCGTGTGCGGGACCTGCGAGACGCGGGTCCTCGCCGGCATCCCCGACCACCGCGACCAGTTTCTCTCCCCGGACGAGCAGGCCTCGAACGGGCTCGTCATGATCTGCTGCTCCGGCTCCAAGTCGCCGGAGCTCGTCCTCGACCTCTGAATCCATTGCTGCGCCCGGCGAACGGGGCCGGCGAGGGAGACGCACCATGAAGGCATCGGCCCTGCTCCTGGCCGGATTCGTCCTTGCGGGAACCGGGGCGACCCGGGCCGAGATCGCGGGCCCGGTCCGCATCGGCGTCCTGAACGATTCGTCCGGTCCCTATTCGGACAATGCCGGGACGGCGTCGGTGGCGATGGCCCGCATGGCGGCCGAGGATTTCATGAAGGCTCACCCGGCGATCCGGGTCGAGATCCTGGCGGCCGATCACCAGAACAAGGCCGATGTCGGCTCCGCCATCGCGCGGCGCTGGATCGACCAGGAGGGCGTCGACGCCGTCGCGGACGTCCCGAACTCCGCCGTCGGCCTCGCGGTCAACGCCGTCCTGCGCGGGACGGGCGCGGTGCTGATCGCGTCGAGCGCCGCGACCTCGGATCTCACCGGCAGCCAGTGCTCGCCGAATACGATCCAGTGGACATTCGACACCTGGGCCGTGTCGCGCACGATGGGCACCTACCTGACCCAGCATGGCGGCAAGCGCTGGTTCTTCATCGGCACGGACAACGCGCTCGGGCGCTCCCTCGTCCGGGACGCGACGCCGCTCATCGAGGCGGCCGGCGGCACGGTCGCGGGCGCGATCTTCACGCCCCTGAACTCCTCCGACTACTCGTCGAGCCTCCTCCAGGCCCAAGCCGCGAACCCGGACGTCGTGTCCTTCGCGACGGCCGGCGGCGACACGATCGGCCTCCTAAAACAGGCGGCCGAGTTCGGCCTGCACAGGCCCGGCCGCGTCTTCGCGCCGCTGCTCGCCACGATCAACGACGTGCACGCGGCCGGCCACGACGCGACGCGCGACGCCGTGACGGTGGAGCCCTTCTACTGGAACCAGGACGAGGCGAGCCGGGCCTTCGCGAAGCGCTTCGCCGAGCGCGTGCCGGGCCGGGTGCCGACCGGCTTCCACGCGGGCGTCTACGCGTCCGTCACCGCCTACCTGAACGCCGTCGCGAAGGCGGGCAGCAAGGAGGCCGCGGCCGTCATGCCGGTGCTGCGCACGATCGCGGCCGACGACCCGCTCTTCGGGCCGGTGGCGATCCGGCCGGACGGCCGGGTGATCCACAACATGTACCTGTTCCGGGTGAAGGCGGATCCGGAGGGCGCGTGGGACATCCTCGAGAAGCTCGGCGTCCTGTCCGGGCCGGAGGCGTTCCGGCCGCTCGCCGATGGCGGCTGTCCCCTCGTGGCGAAGCCGTGACGGCGGTCCGATCGGTCCGCCTCCTCAGAGGTCCTGGGCGGCGAGATAGGCGAACGCGATGGCGGGGCCGATCGTGACCCCCGGTCCCGGATAGGTGCCGGCCATGACGGACGCCATGTCGTTGCCGCACGCGTAGAGGCCCGGGATCGGTTCGCCCCCCGGTCCGAGGACCCGCGCCCGGGCGTCGGTCTCGAGCCCCGCGCTGGTCCCGTTGATGCCGGGAGGGAGCTCGAG